>JAADEM010000130.1 GCA_013153405.1 Chlorobiota bacterium | reverse complement strand
ACATAGAAATATAGAAAATGGTGAAGTGATAAAGAGATCGAAAAATGGTTTGAATAAGACTGACCTTGAAAGCCGGATGTGACCTAACCTTTAACCGATCTTCATACCATAAAACGTTTATTCTTTGTTACGTAAGAAAAAAACTCTACTTTTGATAGTATCAAATGATGCTATCAATGAAGCCGCCGTACAGCATAACATCCAAAATATTAAAATTAACAACAAGCATTTCTGAGAAACTCGGGGAGGTAAAGGCATATTTTTTGGATAAACCTACGCCTGCACTGCGAAAGCAGAATAAGATACGCACCATTCACTCCTCATTAAAGATAGAAGGGAATACCTTGTCGGAGGAGCAGATAACGGCTTTGCTTGAAAATAAGCGAGTAATTGCCCCCAAAAAGGATATCCTCGAAGTGCTTAATGCCGTTGAGGTTTATGAAAGGATAAATTCATTTTCCCCTTATTCTGTCAGTTCATTCAAGAAGGCACATGAAATACTGATGTCAGGCCTGATCGGGGATGCAGGAGAGTTCAGAAAAGAGAGTGTGGGGATAGTTCACGGCCAAAAGGTAGCGCACATTGCACCGCCGGCAGGGAATATTCCGTTTTTAATTAAGGACCTGTTCGACTATGTGAAGAACGATGAAGACCCCGTTCTGATCAAAAGCTGTGTTTTTCATTATGAGATGGAATTCATTCATCCTTTTACCGACGGGAACGGGCGCATGGGAAGGTTGTGGCATACAGTGATACTGATGGAGGAGTATCCCGTTTTTGAGTACCTGCCTTTTGAAAGTCTCATCGCTAAAACTCAAGAGGAGTATTACAAAGCATTGGTACAGTCGGACAATACAGCCAATTCAACACCATTTATCGAGTATATGTTAGAGGTGATTGATAAATCGCTGGAAGAGTTGTTGAAATTCAGCGGTAAGAAATTAACTTCGGCCGAAAGACTTGAGTACATTGTAGGCGCAGGCCTTAAAGAGTTCAGCCGGAAAGACTACATGGATATTTTTAAAAATATCTCATCAGCCACGGCAAGCAGGGACCTGAAAAAAGGAGTGGAGACCGGTTTCTTAAAAATGTCTGGCGAAAAGAACAAAACAAGATACACAATTGGAAATAGTGATAACTGAGCAAAACAAAAATGCAATATGTTTTGCACAAGTGTTACTGTGCCATAAATGCTTGTTACTTAAACATATTTATCAGGTTCCTGCCTGAATATGTTGCTCAGGAACTTATACAGTTCAGGATGGCGCTTTTTCAGTTTTTCAGGATTGTCGAAAAAATATTCGCTGACAACAGCAAGAAATTCCGCATCGTTTGTTAATGCATAAACATTAATATCGGAATGTCCTTCTTTTATTTTTTTCATCTCTTTTCGTACCTCTTTAAGCCATGGAAGCACATATGAGTGTTTAAAAAGTATTTCGGGTACTCCGTCCACAGCACCATCTGCTTTATCTATCAGGTGTATAAATTCATGTATGCCAACATTATTGGTATGGCGGGTTCCGTCAAAGGCTGCTTTCAAGTCGGGTTTTGAAAGCACAACAACTCCGTTCATGTAACCGTTACCAACCATTCCCAGTATATTTTTTTGTCCGGCTTTATCTCCTGTCTGAAACTTGCTGTCGAATGAGCCGGGATACAATAATATTTCCTGTACATTAGGATAATTATAGTATGGGAAGTTAAAAAGGGGAATGATTGCACTTGCAGCCACCAGAAGTTTGTCTTCATCGGTTACTTCGGTATCAACTCCCGATATGGACTTTTCGGCAATAAATCTTTTTACTCTGTCTTCAAACTCTTTTTTTCTGTCATCTGGAAGGTTGCGGTAGTAGCGTACTCTTTTGTTAAGTATTTCTCTCCAGGTGTCTGGGAACGGTTGATTTATTATTTCTTTTTCGCGAATCTTTCTTTTTACAAAGTGTTTAATGAAAAGCAATAAAATAAGCAGGAAAATCAGTATCGATAAAATTGTGATGATCTGTATCATGTTTTATATCTTTTGATTTAAGAATAATAACGTAATTTTTATAATGACTTTTTGTTTTTGTTAAATGATATAGTTCGTAAACGTTGCTTTGTTTGGGTTATTAAATTAAATTACTTTTGATACTTCAAAAATATATAAAAAATGGACTCCCGCATTAATCAGCAGAAAAGATATAATGATTACAGCTCGTACATTAAACGGGTATTTGGAGAGCGAGTGCAGAAGGTTTCGATAGATGCGGGATTTACCTGTCCTAACCGCGACGGGACCAAAGGCCGGGGGGGGTGCCATTTTTGCAACAACAGCACTTTCAATCCCGATTACTGCGGACCGGAAACTTCCATCACGGCACAGATCGATAAAGGGATATCGTTTTTTAAAGGAAAGTACAAAACACAGAAGTATCTTGCATATTTTCAGGCATACACCAACACATATGGCCAAACCGAAGAGTTGATGAAAATGTATTCCGAAGCATTGGCTCATCCTGAAGTTACAGGGATTGTTCTTGGTACGCGGCCGGATTGCCTCGAAGATGATTTGCTTGACGAGCTTGCAAAGATAAATAAGGAAAAATATGTGGCGGTTGAGCTTGGTGCTGAATCAACAAACAATGATACTTTAAACGCAATTAACAGGGGACACTCATGGGAGGATACGGTTGATGCTGTGTACAGGGTGAAAAAAAGAGGTATACCTGTCGGAATGCACTTCATACTCGGACTGCCAGGCGAAACAAGGAATGATTTGTTGAAACATGCCATAAATGTTTCTGAACTGCCGGTTGATTTTATTAAAACACATCAGTTACAAATAGTGAAAGGTTCCCGTTTTGGATGGGAGTATGGCAAAAATCCTGAAAAATTCAAGTTATTTTCGGCAGAGGAGTTTATAGAGCTTGTTGTTGATTTTCTTGAGCTTTTGAGCCCTGGGATCATCGTTGAGCGATTCATCAGTCAGGCACCTCCCGACCTGCTGATAGCTCCAAGGTGGGGATTGAAAAATTTTGAGTTCGTGGCAAAGGTGGAGAAAAGGCTGCTTGAACGTGATACCTGGCAGGGGAAACTAACACCGAGTTACGGTGGCACAAGGAAGTTGTTGTGAACTTGTATGAAACAGAGGTGTTTCTCTGTCAAAGGCTAAAACCCGGAATAATTATCTGAATGTTAAATATGAAACGAATTGTTTTGGTTTTACTTGTTTTCATTTTAACAGGGCCTGTTTGGGCTCAGGTATATCCCGTTGTTATTGATTCTTCATACAACCTTCCGTTAAAAGAAAGGCTGGATTACAAGATATATTACAAGCTAAGTGTTTTGTGGGTATATGGAGCTTATGCCACATTGACCACCGATACAATGATTTACGAAGGTCGGCTGGCATACAGGTTCAATGTAGATGCATTTACCCGTAAAAAGTACAGGTGGGTATACGATCTGGAAGATCATTATACCTCCATAACCTCAATGGATTCTTTTTTGCCTTTAAAGTTTGAGGAGCATAACATCGAGCAGAAGATAAACTATGATTATGTTTATTATTTTGACTGGAAAAACAGGATTGTTGAAATGATTTTAGAACAGACTGGTAAACCTGTCCGACTGATCAAGATGGAACTTCCTGATTTTGTAACCGACTCATACTCTGCTGTTAATTACCTGCGTATGTGGGATTATGAAAAATATTCTCCGGGTGATACAATTGAGTTTATGACAATGCTTGATGGTAATCTATTCAGACAGCAGATTGTGTATCTCGGTAAAGATAAATTACGGGATACTGAAGGAAATTCAATGCCGGCATTTATGCTGAAAGCATTGATCAGAAACAGTTCATTCTTCAGTCATAAAAACGGAATTATAATATGGATAGCAGATAACAGGGAGAGATGGATATTAAAAGCAGATGCAAATATTAAGGTTGGAAGGATCATAGTTTTTCTGGAAACACCGGGAATGGCAACGTTCAATGTGCATTGAAATACTTTGATTAATAATAAACACAGAGCCACAGAGGCACAGAAAGATTTTTCCCCAAAGGATATACAGTTCAAAATGCGTAATCCCTTTCAATCTTTGCGATCCTTACTTTATAGCTTTTGTACCATTCGGTTTTCCCTTTTTCAATGGCAATTCTGTGTTCGGCATTTTCTTTCCATGCATTTATCGATTCAATATCTTTCCAGTACGAAACAGTTATGCCAATATCATTGCGGGCACTTTCAACTCCGAGAAAGCCCGGCTGCTGTTTTGCCAACTCCAGCATTCGTTCTGCTGTTTCGGAATATCCGTTGTCACCCTCTGTTCGTATAGAAGTGAAGATCACAGCATAGTATGGAGGTTGAGGTGTTGAGGCGATCATTTTTTGTATTTGTTTTTCCTGTTTTTCTTGAATTGTGTTTGTTTCGGTTTTTTATCCTTAAAAAGACTTCCGAGCAAATCAAAACGCTTAAGCTTTTTCAGCCGGTCCTCTATTTTTCTGCGGTATTCGGGTTTGTACCAGAAAAAATACATCCGTTGTTGCAGCTTTTCCTCTTTTTTGCGTGCCGTGTAAACCGGCTTGCCTGTGTAGGGGTGTATGCCAGAGTAGTAGATAACAGTAGCCAGTGTCATAGGGGTGGGAGTGAAGTCCTGAACCTGCTCCAGACGGAAGTTCATATTGTGTGTTTCAACAGCAAGGTGAGCCATATCCTCTTCTTTGCTTCCCGGGTGACTTGAGATGAAGTAGGGGATAAGCTGTTGGTTCAGATGCTTTTCTTTGTTTATTTTTTCAAACTCTTTCGTGAATTTTTTGAAGTAACTGAATGAGGGTTTACGCATAAGTTTCAGAACTTCGTCGGAAGAGTGTTCCGGGGCAACTTTCAATCTGCCGGAGACATGCTTTTCGATCAATTCACGAAGGTAACGTTTATGGCTCTCCTTTTCCTTATCTGTTGCATTTGGGTTCAGCAGCATATCGTAACGTATACCGCTGCCGATAAACGACTTTTTTATCTCTTTCATACTGTCCACCTTTTTGAAGATGTTCAGCATCGGAGTGTGGTCGGTATTTAGATTCGGGCATATTTCAGGAAAGATACAGGACGGACGCTTACACTTCTTACAGATATCGAGGTTTCTGCCTTCCAGCTTGTACATGTTTGCACTTGGTCCGCCGAGGTCGGAGAGGTATCCCTTGAAGTCGGGCATCTGAACTATCTCACGAACCTCTTTCAGTATCGATTCTTCCGAACGGGAGGCAATGAATTTTCCCTGATGGGCAGATATGGTACAAAACGAACATCCTCCGAAACAACCGCGGTGCATATTTACTGAGAATTTTATCATCTCGTATGCAGGTATATTCCCTTTTTTGTTATAACGCGGATGGGGCAGACGGGTAAAAGGCAGATCAAAGGATGCATCTAGTTCCCCCTCTTTCATCGGCGGGTAAGGTGGATTTACAATAATCCGGGAGTTTCCCACATCCTGAATGAGTCTTGCAGCTGCCCACTTGTTCGACTCCTCCTCAATGTGTCTGAAGTTCATGCTGAATTTCAGTTTGTCATCCAGGCATACTTCGTGAGAAAAAAGAATTATGTCATTCCATTTTTTGTTTCGGGGCAGTTTGTCTTCCTTTGGTTGTAGAAACGCAGTCTGAGGAATGGTTTTCAATGATTTAAAAGGCACACCGCGGTCAAGCAGTGAGAGGAGTTCAGTTAAAGGTTTTTCGCCCATTCCGTATACCAGAAGATCGGCTCCTGTCTGAGCAAGAATACCAGGCTTAAGTTTGTCCTGCCAGTAATCATAATGTGTAAGCCGGCGTAATGATGCTTCGATACCACCTAGAACTACAGGTGTTTCAGGATAAAGTTCCTTAAGTATTTTAGTGTAAACCATGGTTGGGTAATCCGGACGTTGTCCGGCTTTTCCTCCTGGAGTGTATGCGTCGTCGTGACGAATGCGTCGGCCGGCGGTATAATGATTGACCATTGAGTCCATGGCTCCGGCTGTTACTCCGAAAAAATACTTTGGTTTACCAAGTTTTCTGAAATCGCGCAGGTCATCGCGCCAGTTTGGTTGTGGTACAATGGCAACTCTCCATCCGAATTGTTCAATGATACGGCCCACTACAGCTGCACCGAATGAGGGATGATCGATGTATGCATCACCTGTGAAGATGATTACATCAAGTTCGTCCCAGCCCCTTTCTTTTACTTCCTTTGCCGTTGTTGGCAGCCAACTGTTTTTGTCGATGTTTTGCACGTGATATTTTTTGAGTAATTGATAAACTGAGTAATTGAGTAATCGACAATTTATCTGTTCCTCAATTACTCACTTCCTCAATCTTATCATTGCAAAAGTAGTGAAAACTCTTTAAGGTTAATTTCATATTGAATTATGAGGGAAATATTTTTTAATGTATATTGTGTTTTTTACAAAACCAATGTTAACTTTGTGTGGAAAAATTTGGTAATGAATAATCCGAATCTTGATATAATAGTTGAGCTTCAGAATAAAATAGACACTTTAGTTGATCGTTATAACAGTCTGAAAGAGGATGTTAAAAGTTTAAACGAGAAGAATAAAAGGTTGGTTTCAGAGCTGAACGAGGCAAATGAGAACAATCGTGAGTTGGAGGAGAAGTACAACAACTTGAAATTATCAGGAAATATTATTGCAGAAACGGGTGATCCCGGAGAAGCAAAAAAGAGGATTAACCAGATTGTGCGGGAAATTGATAAGTGTATTGCTCTATTGAACCGGTAATATAATTGGATGGAAGATAAGCTTTCTATACGTGTGAATGTTGCTGACAGATACTATCCCCTTAGGATAGATCGAAAGGATGAAGAACGTATCCGTAAGGCGGCAAGGCTTATAAATGATAAGCTTATGCAGTATAAGCAACGTTATACGGATAAGGATTTGCAGGATTTTCTTGCCATGGTGGCTTTGCAATATGTAATAAAGCTTTTGGAACAGGAAGATCGTAACGATACAACTCCCATCCTGGATATGGTGAAAGAACTGAATGATAAATTAGATACGGTTTTATCGGAAGAATTGTAGAGTAGTATATTTAGAGTTTGAAAATTCCCGCATTGTTTGCTTAATGACAGGAAATTATTACGCTTTCTGTTGTGTTATAGGTAAATAGATGCGGTTTTTTAATATATAAACTACAGCTAAAATTAAATGAAATGGGACTTGAAATTACAATAGGAGTTATTGCTTTCGTTTTGGGAGGGGCAGTTGCTCTCCTGATATATACAAAGGCAATGGGGGCTCGCAGCAAAAAATTGTTGCGGGAAGCTGAAGCGGAAGCTGAGGTAATAAAAAAGGAGAAGATCCTTCAGGCCAAAGAAAAATTCTTACAGCTTAAAAGCAGCCACGAGAAGGAAATAAATGCACGAAATCAGAAAATAGTTGCTGCCGAAAACCGTCTTAAGCAGAAAGAGGCGAATTTCTCACAGAGAATGGAGGAGTTTCAGCGTAAAAAGAAAGAGATTGATGCAATCCGTGATAATCTGAATATGCAGCTTGAAATAGTTGAGAAAAAGAAAGATGAAGTTGAAAAGATGCATAAGCAGCAGGTTGAGCAGCTTGAAGCAATTTCAGGACTTACAGGTGAGGATGCCAAAGAGATGCTTATCGAGAGTATGAAGGCCGAGGCAAAAACCGAAGCAATGTCGTACATCAACGACATTATGGATGAGGCACGTATAAATGCAAACAAAGAGGCAAAACGTATCGTTCTTCAGACAGTGCAGCGCGTGGCTACGGAGACGGCCATTGAGAACTCTGTTACCGTATTCCACATCGAGTCCGATGAGATGAAGGGACGTATTATTGGTCGTGAAGGCCGTAATATAAGGGCTCTTGAAGCAGCTACGGGTGTTGAAATCATTGTTGATGATACACCGGAGGCAATTGTTCTCTCGGCATTTGATCCTATGCGCCGTGAGATTGCACGCCTTGCACTTCACCAGCTTGTAACTGATGGTCGTATTCACCCTGCACGTATCGAGGAGGTTGTGAACAAGGTCAAGAAGCAGGTTGAGGAAGAGATCATTGAGACTGGTAAGCGTACTGCTATCGATCTTGGTATACACGGTCTGCATCCTGAGCTGATAAAGCTTGTGGGTAAGATGAAATACCGTTCATCGTACGGACAGAACCTTTTACAGCACTCGCGCGAGACAGCCAACCTTTGTGCCATTATGGCATCGGAGCTTGGTCTGAACCCCAAAAAGGCAAAACGTGCAGGATTGCTGCATGACATTGGTAAAGTGTCGGATGAGGATCCGGAATTGCCGCACGCAATTCTAGGTATGAAGCTTGCCGAGAAGTATAAGGAGAAGCCGGAGATTGCAAATGCTATCGGTTCTCACCACGATGAGGTTGAGATGACCACAATGCTTGCTCCGATAGTTCAGGTTTGTGACGCCATTTCAGGTGCACGTCCCGGCGCACGCCGCGAGATAATCGAGTCGTACATCAAGCGCCTTAAAGACCTTGAAGCACTTGCATTGTCGTATCCGGGAGTACTTAAGACTTATGCCATCCAGGCAGGACGTGAACTTCGTGTGATTGTTGGAAGTGAGAAGATCTCAGACAAGGAATCAGAACAGCTTTCATACGATATAGCCAAAAAGATACAGACCGAAATGACCTATCCTGGTCAGGTGAAGATCACTGTTATTCGTGAAACAAGGGCTATAAGCTATGCAAAATAATACGCTCATCCGATGACTTCGAACCATCGGATGAAGATAAATACAGAACGTCGGTATCGTTTAGCGGTACCGACGTTTTTTTATGTCATAGACTCCTAGATTTAAGCTTTTGTTTAGGGTTAGTTGAGTTTTATACCTATTGAGGTTAGAATCCCGTATATTTTACAACCAACACAATATCCGAAAAATGCTTCTATACCCGTAAGAAGTGCCAGTACTGCACCTGCAATCTCCGCGGCAGGAGAGATGTTAAAAATGAAAAGAACTGTTATTAATAGAGAAAAGCCGAAGCCCAGTTTGGCAGCAAATCGTTTGGGGCCTGCGTTTATCATGCATGGCTCTATGCTGAATGCATTTAAAACATAACGGAGAGCAATACATACAGGACTCTTCTCAACTCCCAGGAACAACCGTACTGCGAAATCAAGTGCAACAAAAATTATCAGCCATTTAGCAGGTGTCAGGATGAATAAAAGAAGTGTTGTGAAGATTATTCCTGAGTTTAGTCGTATCAGATTCTCATCGACTCTCTCATTTACTATAGGACATGTATTTTTCATAATCGTACTAAAATAGAATAAAGAAATATTTCAGCAACAAAAATAAGAAATATTTTGGTAGTTCAATGCGTGAATAAGAAAAAAGGAGAAAGGTTTGGCTGTCTAAAAAGAACAAAAATGAAGAAAAACTCACGCAAAGGAGAAAAGGTCACATGGTTAAACTCTTGAATTACAATGTTAATTTTTCTTTGTGTCTTTGCGCCTTTGCGAGAAAGCTTACTTTTTGGATATCCTCTGCATCATTTTTTGTTAGTCATTTCAAGTTCCAGGATACCTCCGTTCACTATCTCTTCATGCGTTATCCAGTAACGGTCAAGCGGTTTGCCGTTCAGCTTCATCGACTTGATGTACACGTTTTCTTTTGAATTGTTGTTAGCAATTATTGTAAAAGTATTCCCGTTGTAGTAATTCTTGTCGAGATGCAGAACGATTTTGTTAAAAACCGGACTTGTTATCTGATACTTGTTATCGCCGGGGCAGAGGGGATGAAATCCAATAGCAGCAAGTACATACCAGGCCGACATCTGACCCACATCCTCGTTGCCGCACAGTCCGAAAGCGTCATCACCATATGCCACATCGCAGATACGTCTTGTCCATTTTTGAGTCTGATCGGGGAGTCCGATCTCATTGAAGATAAAAGGTACATGATGAACCGGCTCATTGGGGTGATTGTAATAATTATTCCAGAGAAAGTTTTCAGGTGCCTTTTCAAAAAATGTAATAAGTTCTTTTTGTATCGAGTCTTTGCCTCCCATAAGCTCAGTCAGCCCTTCGATATCGTGAGGAACAAACCAGCCCTGCTGATACGGGTTGCTTTCGGTACAGCCCTGTCCGTGAACTGTCTTTCCTTTCCACGGCAGCCAGGAGCCGTCTCTGTTCCTGGCCCTGAACCAGTTCACATCAGCATTCCAGATGTTTTTATAGTTTTTGCTTTTCCGCAGGTACTCTTTGTAATCATTCGTTTTGCCAAGCTCTTTGGCAAATTGTGCCATACACCAGTCGAAGTAAGAGTATTCAAGTGTTTCGGATATTCTGCCGGGGGTGAAACCTGTAAGCTCACCGTTATCAAAGCGGTTTACGGTATTAAGACAGTATTGATATGCTTTTTTCACATCATAATTGCGAATACCTTTTCTGTAAGCATCAACGATGACAGAAACTGCCGGATTTCCTATCATACAACCGGAGTAAGCATTAAGGAACTCCCAGCGAGGGAAATATTTTTTGCCGCTGAGTTCCGCTATCTGTATGAGTGAATTTATCTCAGCGTTTACCATTGCCGGATTAATGATAGTTTGCAAAGGGAACTGTGAACGGAATACATCCCAGCCGCTGAAAATTGTCCTGTAGGTAAAATCTTTTGCTTCGTGTACTTTGCCATCGGCACCGATGTAGTTGCCGTTCACATCGCTGAATGCACGGGGGTCGATCATAGTGTGATACAAGGCAGTGTAAAAGATAGTTTTATCCTTGTCTGTTGCCCCGTAAACATCAATACTGCTTAGGGCTTTCGCCCATAGCTCTTTTGCCTGCTTTTTTACCTTTTCGAAATCCCAGTGCGGAATGTCGTGTTCAAGGTTCTCTTTTGCTCCTTCAATGCTTACAAATGAAATACCGCTTTTAAGCAGAACCTGCTCATCCTTTCTGGTTTTGAAATTTGTGAAGAAACCTAGGTGTTTTCCTTTATACTCTTTGATTCCTTTGATGATGTCTGCCTCTGCGACTATCTTTTGATACCACGGGCTGCAAACTTCCTGACGTTTACGAACAATATCGTCAGGGATATCTGCGCTCCATACGCCGTAATCTTTCAGTGGTTTACTGAACCGGCAGTAAAAGTAGACAGTGTAGTCGGCCTTTCCATCGCCGTTGCCCCAGCCGCCTCCTTCGGGAGGGCATTTCATCCATCCCGAAATGGTGCTGTCGTTCTCCACTTTTATGTATTGCTCTGTCGATGTCCCTCCAACCCTGCGTGAAAGATCGATCTGGATTCGGGCAGAGTCATTTTCCGGATAGGTAAAGCGAATAATGCCGGCGTGAGGTGCAGCGGTAAGCTCTGCTTTAATCCCGTAATCCTCAAGTAAAACACTGTAGTAACCGGCTTCAATAGTTTCATTATTGTGAGAAAAGCGTGAGCGGTAACCGTTTTCAGGTGTATTGTCTTCCCCCTTGTTTGTATGCATTTTTCCGGTGGTAGGCATTACAAGAAAATTGCCGAGGTCGCCGTACCAGCCAACACCGCTCATGTGAGTGAAGCTGAACCCTTCGATGGTTGTATGTGTCCATGAGTATCCGCAACCGTTATCTCCGCCTGTACGAGTGTCGGGACTTAACTGTACCAACCCGAATGGTGTGGCGGCTCCGGGGAAGGTTTTGCCGAAACCATGACCGCCGTGCGGTCCGTCGGCATATGTTACAGCTCCAATCGCAGGATTTATATAATCAACAGGTAATTTGTCCGTGTTTTCAGGCATGTCACTGTTATTGCAGGCAGTAAGCAGCAATACGGAAATTATAATTGCAGAAATGAATTTCATGGTGTTATTATCCCTGAATAAGAAATATTGTGGGTCTTTTATTGATGTCGGGAACATTACCTTTCCATTCGGCAATTGTTTTGGTGACGATGAATTCGGTTTCGAGTGTGATATCACAGGCAATACAGAGTTGCGTTTGTGGTTTGCAGTAACTGAGTATGTCTTGTAGAAGCTTTGCGTTGCGGTAAGGTGCTTCTATGAAAATCTGTGTCTGTTTTTGATGTATGGAACGCTGCTCAACATCGCGTATTGCTTTAGCTGTTTCACCCTTTTTTACAGGCAGGTATCCCACAAAAGCAAAGTTCTGGCCGTTCATTCCGGATGCCATAAGCGACAAAAGGATTGATGACGGACCGATTAACGGAATAATCCTTATGTTTTTTTTGTGGGCAATTTTTACCACATCAGCACCGGGGTCTGCCACACCCGGGCAGCCGGCTTCCGATAAAACGCCGATTGAGTGTCCTTCCTGTGCAGGTACAAGGTACGACGGATATTTGTCTGGTTTTGTATGCTTGTCGATCAGGAAAAAAGTCAGTTCGTCGATGTTGATGTTGCGATCAACTTTTTTCAGAAACCGCCTTGCCGTACGGATATTTTCAACTATAAAGAATTTAAGATCCCGTATAATATCGATGTTTGTCTGTGGCAAATTGTATTCAATAGGACTGTCGCCAAGAGTGTTTGGAATGAGGTATAAGTTGCCTTTTTGCATATTATTGTTCCAATTGTTTACACAAAGAAAATATATCTGGCCGTAGTTTCAAACTACGGCCAGATATATTTCAAATTACGATCAAATGTGTTTAGATCATATCAATCTCTATCAATGCAGGTTTGTGTGCGTAATTGACAGCACTGCTGTAGAGGTAATCTTTCGGATCAGCGACGATTCCGGCTTTAACAGGATTGTAATGAATGTAATGCAGACGTGAATTGAGTTTGTCGTCTGTGTTTAATTCAACAGCATGATTTTCGTGTGTCCAGAACTGATAATCCTCGCAGCGTTTGTTGTATTTTGCGTAATAGCGAAATATTATTTCAAGCCATTCTTTATGGCTTTCCTGAGGATTATCGTGTATCTCTCGAAGTATCTTTTTTGAAGTGAACTTTTTGATGTCTCTTATTGTGTCTGATAACTTTCCTGTTTTGGATCTGGCTATCAAATGTATATGGTTGGTCATTATCACATACGCGAATATTTCGAAACCTTTATTTTTTCTACAGAAATTAAAACTGTTTAAAACAATATCGCGATAAATGCGGCGAGAGAACACATCTGCCCATCCAACAACCTGATATGTCAGAAAATACCATGCTTTCTGATTGTGGATTTGATATGCAGTTCACATAATTTTTGGAAAATGATATCGTTAAAAAACAACTAAGCGTAGTTTCAAACTACGCTTAGTTGTTTTTGGTTTTAATAGTTACTTTCCTTTATCTCGAAGTAAGCTTGTGGGTGCAGGCATGCCGGGCAGGTCTTTGGTGCGGCTTCACCTTCATGGATGTATCCGCAATTGCGGCATTTCCATATAACCTTTCCATTGCGTTTAAACACCTTGCCCTCTTCCAGATTATTGTAGAGTGTGCGATAACGGTCTTCGTGGGCTTTTTCTACTTTTGCTATCATTTTGAATGCAACAGCCACCTCTTTGAAACCCTCTTCTTCAGCAATACGTGCAAATTCCGGATAAAGCTCTGTCCACTCTTCATTTTCACCGTCGGCTGATGCTTTAAGGTTCTCCATCGTTGTTCCGATAACCCCTGCCGGATACATCGCGGTTATCTCAACGCCACCGCCTTCAAGAAATTTAAAGAAGCGCTTGGCATGTTCTTTTTCGTTAAGGGCTGTTTCGGCAAAAATAGCTGAGATCTGCTCAAGTCCTTCTTTCTTAGCTTGTTTTGCAAAATAATCGTAGCGCATACGTGCCTGTGATTCACCTGCAAATGCTTTTAGCAGGTTCTGTTCTGTTTTGGTTCCTTTTAAACTTTTCATTTGTTTAGAAATTAAAATGTTTAATTTATTGTTTTTCAGTTTTTTTAGTTGCTAAAATGGCTCGAACATATCTTTTGTTGATCCGCATGTAGGACAAACCCAGTCGTCAGGGATATCTTTGAACGGTGTTCCGGGAGGAATGCCCGAATCTTCGTCGCCAATGGCAGGATCATAAATGTAACCACAGGCCAGGCAGCGGTACTTTTGCATTACCTCTGTTGATTCTGCTTTCTCTTTCTTCAGTAATTCAGGGTCTACGTATGTAGGTGCATTTTTAGGCGCAAGACCTTTTTTTATTTTATGATAATATGAATAGGTAAGAGGTTCTGCATCTGTAGCAATGACATCATTTTCTATCACTTCGGCAATAAACAGTATATGTGTACCTACGTCTACCTGTTTTACAACCTTGCATTCAAACCAGGCAAGACAGTCTTCTGTTACCACCGGCGTGTTGTTTTCTGTTTCTATGTATTCAATATTTTCAAATTTATCAATGTCTTTTCCGCTGTGATAGCCGAATGTTCCGATTATATTCTGTTTTACGCTTTGTTTTAATACCGAGATGGAATACATCCCTGATTTTTCAATTAGCGATGCCGTGTAATTATCTTTGTTACAACCTATCGCTATTTGGGCAGGAGATGCAGTAACCTGAAACACTGTATTGCCTATATATCCGTTTTTTTTACTGCCGTCTGACGACGATATAATATACAGACCATACGAAATATTAAAGAATGCTTCCTGCTTCATTTTGTTACGTTTTGTAATAGATTAAAGTAGATAAAATTTTGGTAATAGTCAAAGAGTACTTCTTATTTGTATTCAATAAAAAGAATATTATTAAAGAAATTTTCCGTTGTTTTTGATCATACTTTATATCTTTGGAACTTAAATGGAAACTTATATCATTTTACAATTTAACTTAATAGTTTAAATTTACAGTGTGATTATAAGAAAGGAAGAGTGTTTTTCATCCGTAATTAAATAAATTCTGATACAAATGAACAAAATTGTCGAGAAAGAATATTTCTCTGAAAATGTCGTAAAGCTTGTGATTGATGCTCCCCGAATCGCAAAAGCCCGTAAACCCGGACACTTTGTTATTGTAAGGGTTGAAAAAAAAGGAGAGCGTATTCCTCTTACAATAGCTACTGCCGATGAAGCCCGGGGAACTATTACACTGGTTATTCAAACAGTAGGTGTTACATCAAGTAAACTTGCCGCATTAAATGTAGGTGACGAGATTCTTGATGTTGTTGGGCCTCTTGGACAGGCAACTCACATTGAAAATACCGGGACAGTGCTTGCTTGTGGCGGAGGTGTTGGTGTTGCCCCACTGCTTCCTATTGTTGAAGGTTTCAAGAAAGCAGGCAACAAAGTGATTACAATTCTTGCAGCACGCACAAAAGAACTTATTATTCTGGAAGAACAGATGCGTGAATTTTCCGATGAATTAGTAATTATGACCGATGATGGTTCGTACGGGAAGAAAGGTCTTGTAACTGATGGGATGACCGAAGTTATAGAACGAGAAAAGGTTGATCTTTCTGTTGTTATAGGTCCGGCAATAATGATGAAATTTGCGGCTCTGACCACTAAAAAGTATGACATACCTACCATCGCAAGTTTAAACACGATAATGGTTGACGGAACAGGAATGTGCGGAGCCTGTCGTGTTACTGTTGGCGGTCGCACCAAGTTTGTTTGTATCGACGGTCCGGAGTTTGACGCTCACCAGGTTGATTTTGATGAAATGCTGCTGCGTCTTAACGGGTATAAGGAACAGGAACAAAAAGCTTACGAAGAGTACACTGCAAATCTGAAAAAATAGTTCAAATGTCAGTATCAAAAGAATATCTAAAGGAAGAACGCAGTCAGGAATGGAGAACCGAGCTGCGTAAAAATCTGAAAAATAAAGAGCGGCTTGAGTTTGCAAGGATTAAAATGAATGAAGTTGATCCTATGGAACGTATCAGGTCGAATATAGAGGTTAATAAAGGACTATCACCGATAGAGGCGGTTGCTGAGGCCAGGAGGTGTATCGATTGTCCTGATCCTACCTGTATTACAGGATGTCCGGTTGAAATAAATATTCCTAAATTCATCAAAAGGATAGAGACCGGTGATTTTCTTGAAGCAGCTAAAGTTCTTAAGGAAACAAATGCACTGCCGGCTGTTTGCGGAAGGGTATGTCCGCAGGAGAAGCAGTGTGAAAACAACTGCTTCTATCAGAAAAAGCTTGGAAGAGAAGCCGTTGCTATCGGTTATCTTGAAAGATTTGCAGCTGACTATGAACGCAATTCAGGCAATATATCGGTACCTGAAATAAAAGAGCGTAACGGTATAAAAGTGGCTTCGGTTGGTTCCGGACCTGCCGGACTGGCTTTTGCCGGTGATATGGCTAAAATGGGATATGATGTTACAGTCTTTGAAGCATTACATGAGATTGGCGGAGTTTTAAAGTATGGCATACCGGAATTCCGTTTGCCGAACGAAATTGTTGATGTGGAGGTGGATAACCTGAGAAAAATGGGAGTGAAGTTTGAAACCGATTTTATTGTGGGTAAAACAGCAACTTTTGATGAGTTGCGTGCCGACGGTTATAAAGGTTTCTTTATAGGTAGCGGAGCCGGTCTTCCACGCTTTATGAATATTCCTGGTGAAAACTATATCGGTATACTTAGTGCTAATGAGTATCTGACACGTGTGAATCTGATGAAGGCGGCAGAGCCGGATACTGATACACCACTTTTAGAAGGTAAGGTTGTTGCGGTAATTGGCGGTGGTAACACTGCTATGGACTCAGTGCGGACAGCCAAACGCCTTGGTGCCGAAAGGGCAATGATCATTTATCGCCGTTCACTTGAGGAGATGCCTGCACGTATTGAGGAGATAAAACACGCAAAAGAAGAAGGAGTTGAGTTTCTGAACCTTAATACTCCGGTTGAATATTTTGCCGATGAGAAAGGAAGGGTGAACCGTATGAAGGTTCAGAAAATGAAACTTGGAGAGCCGGATGCAAGCGGACGTCGTCGTCCGATACCAATTGAAGGTTCTGAATATTTTATAGATGTGGATACTGTGATTGTTAGTGTAGGTGTTTCTCCAAACCCGCTTATTCCTGCAGCAATGCCTGAACTTGAAGTTACCCGCTGGGGAACCATAGTGGTGAATGAAGATACAATGCAGACATCGGTTCCCGATATTTTTGCAGGCGGTGATATTGTAAGGGGAGGAGCAACTGTTATCCTCGCTATGGGCGACGGCCGAAAAGCTGCTGCCGGAATGAATGAGTATATTAAAGAGAAAGTTAAAAGTTAAAAGTGAGAAAGTTTACTCATCCGATGACTCGCAGTCATCGGATGAGTATCCCATATTTTTAAAGCGGATGGCGGTTGTTATCCGCTTTTTTATGTGGTGTAGTTAAATTGTTATATCTCTGAAACATTCTTAAATTTGAATAAAAATTAAGTAAAATGGATACAGCAGAATTGAAATTGGTGTTGTTCAGAAAGATAGATAGTCTTGATTCTGAAAAGCTTCAGGAGGTGTATGGATGGCTGGAAAATTATTTAAACAGCCATATTGATATGCAAGAATGGGATAATTTAAGTAATGAGCAAAAACAGGGATTGTATGATGCAATATCTGATGTAGATAAAGGGAATTGGATAGCTCACGAGGATGTGATGGAGAAGTATCGTAAAAAGTATCGTGATGGATAGGAGCATAATATGGTCATCACTTGCAGATAATGACTTATCTAATATATTGAATTACCTTTATGAAAAATGGGGAGGGAAGGTTGTTAATGATTTCATCGAAATTTTAGATCATATATTAAATCAACTTATCATTAATCCAAAACAGTTTCCAGTGATAAATAAACAAACTAAAATAAGAAAATGTGTAATTACAAAGCATAATAGTTTGTATTATCATATTCGACAAAATACAATAGAAATATTACGTATTTATGATTCAAGACAGGATCCGGAGAAATTAGAATTTTACTTTTGAATCACATACCTCTTCAAATCAGAAATCAGAATATCAGTTAGTTCCTTTTTGTTGTTTTCGGAAGTTTCGGCAAACGCAAATCCAAATACAGGATATTTGTGTATGTCAAGTTCTCTGAATTCAAGCAGATTTTCCATATCGGATTTAAACAGGTCAATGTCAAATCCTTTGATTTTGCTTTCGGGAATTCCGGAGTTGTTGTTAAGAATGATTATGCTGTACAGTTTTCCTTCTTTCTCCCGGAATATTTTTTCCCAGTCAGGTTTCTTGTTTTCCATAAAGTATACGTACGGATTAAAACCGTAAGCGTGGAGTGTCAGGTCGGCAGTTGTGCACCAGCCGCCGAAACGAAGCGGATTTACCTCTATGGGCGCAATTTTACCGTTGTCGCCTATACGTAGCTCAACGTGAGCCGGGAATTGTGTGAGGCCGGCCCTTTTGCCAAGTTCGGATAAGAATATAGTTATGTTTTCAATATTTTGTTGTATAACTTTTGTTGATGTGTAATATACCCTGTCGCTGGTGTCGGTACCTGATGAAAACATATGGTGCAGTATGTCGAGTATTACTACATTGCCGTTTTCGTCAAAATAGCAATCCACAGCATACTCTTCACCTTCTATATACTCTTCAATGATAAACATTGAGCCGTCGATCACCTCTTTGGGGTAAAAGCTTTGAAGGTTTTTGTAAGCAAGTTCCTTTTGTGCTATCTTCCATTGTTCTTTATTATGTACTATGTAAACTCCGAGACTGAAAAATCCTACAGCAGGTTTTATTACAAAAGGATAGTCAGATTCCGACGGGGTATAACCGGCAATGTCATTTATGTTAATGGCCTTGTAAACAAAATCGGGATAGATGTCCTTTATCAGTTCCCTGAATCTAATTTTATCCTTAAAAATATTAATCTTTTCCGGCAGGCCGGTAAATGACAGATTCTCCGCAATCCAGGCAATCGAGTTCTCAGAGTTGGTATATACCCGCGTGTGAGGATTTTCCTTTGCAAATCTGACCGCCTCTTCAGGTTCAAGAAAATTAATCTTTTCTTCTTTTATCAGCTCTTCGGCAATGGTAGTACGAACAACCGGATAATTGTTCTCTTTTACGGTTTTTATCAGAATATCGGAAATGTATGGCTTGTCGAGGAAGAACATATATTTATTTTTGAATTATTTTAACAAAGATAAAAGAAATGAAATACTTAGATGTTTTGTGTAATTAAAATAAAAGTTCTATTTTTGCGCCCTGATTATTAAACCCTTTAAAATTTAAGGATTATGTTAAACCAGTATGAAACCGTTTTCATTTTGACTCCCGTTTTGTCTGATGCACAGATGAAGGAAGCGGTTCAAAAGTTCCGTGAACTTATCACAGCGAACGGAGGAGAAATTGTAAACGATGAGAATTGGGGACTGAGAAAACTTGCGTACCCCATCCAGAAGAAATCAACCGGTTTTTACCAGTTGTTTGAATTCAAGGCAGAGCCTGATTTCATTAAAAAATTAGAGACATCTTACCGTCGTGATGAGCGTGTTTTGAGATTCCTGACTTTCAAAATGGACAAATACGCTATTCAGTACAGTGAGAAGAGAAGAAGTGCAACCAAAAAAGAAGAAAAGGAGAACTAAATCATGGCACAGAATCAATCAGAAATCAGATACCTGACCCCTCCGTCAGTTGAGATTAAAAAGAAGAAGTATTGCCGTTTCAAAAAGAACCGGATCAAATATGTAGATTACAAAGATCCTGAGTTTCTTAAAAGATTTTTGAACGAGCAGGGTAAAATTTTGCCTCGTCGTCTTACAGGTACTTCTTTGAAATATCAAAGAAAAGTAGCTAAGGCTGTAAAAAGAGCCAGACATTTAGCTTTGTTACCTTATGTTACCGATTTGATGAAATAATTAGTAAGGAGGAATTACACATGGAATTGATATTAAAAGAAGATGTACCCAACTTGGGTCACAAAGACGATATAGTAACCGTTAAGGACGGTTACGGACGCAACTATCTTATCCCCAGGGGATATGCTATCCTGGCCACCGAAACAGCCAAGAAAGTACACGCCGAGAATCAAAAGCAGCGTGCACATAAGCTTGAGAAAATCAAGAATGAAGCACTTGAGCTTGCAAAAAAACTCGAAGGAGTTTCTCTTACTATTGGAGCAAAAGCCAGTGCAACAGGTAAGATATTCGGTTCTGTAAATACAATTCAGATTGCCGAAGCTTTGGCTAAGGAAGGATTTGAAATTGATCGTAAAAGCATTGTTATTAAAGAGGATGCTGTTAAAGAGCTTGGAAAGTATAAAGCTACAATTAAGCTTCACCGTGAAGTGAAAGTTGAGATTGATTTCGAAGTAGTTGCTGAGTAATTAAAAGATTTTAATCACAAGATACGTTTTTCAAACATTCAAACAGGGAAAAGCATCGCATTGAGCGGTGCTTTTTTCGTTTGTACCAGCTGGAAAATCGGATATATATGTTAGGTTAATTGGTAACCAACCCGGTTTGAGAGTAATATGGTTGGTTGTGTTTTTTATATTTAAATTATAATTTATGAGTGGAATGTAAGTTTTTGTACCTTTGTGCAATTAATGAGCCATAAATACGTTACAATTTTAACCAAAAAAGCTAAATCAGAATAAATAATACAAAAACGGGAAACAATTATGAAAATTAAACTAATTGCTATTATTCTCTTAACTTTACTGCCGGGCTATTTCTATGGTCAGGATAAGAAAAGTACCCCCTTGGAAGGAGAGACCCTTGAGAATCAGTTTCAATATATTATTACAAAGACTGAACGTTATGAAGATTATCAGGTTATAAAAAGAAGTCTTCTTTATAAACTTAAGGCAAATACTCTTGATTCCATTAAATCGTTACAGGCAAAGCAGGCTGATCTGGAAGCTAAGGTTAAAACTCTTCAGGAAAATGTAGATAAACTTCAGCGTCAGCTTAAAGAGACTCAGGACAAACTTAATACTGCGGTAACGGAAAAGGACAGCCTTAGGTTTTTAGGAATGTTGCTTAAGAAATCAACTTTTTACACAATTATGTTTATTGTTATTTTCGGCCTTATTGCCGGATTAATAGTACTATTCCTTTTGTATAAACGAAGTATATTGATTACCATAAAAACAAAAGAAACACTTGCTACAACCCAGGAAGATTTTGAAAAGCACCGTAAATGGGCCCTCGAGAAAGAACAAAAACTTTCCAGGGAGTTGTTAAAAGAGAAACAGAAAAATAAGGGTATTTTATAATTAAGTTATTTATTAACCTGAAAAATATGGTCGTTCTGTTTATTCAGGACGACCTTTTTTTATTCATATCAGAAATATGCCAGCCTGTTCATTTGTAATGATAGTTATGTAAGAGGCAATTGCTAACTATGTGAAATATTGTTGTTTTTTAACAAAAAAAGAGGATGTCTCAAAAGTCGTCATTCCGAGAATTCACCCCCAATTCTTGGGGCATAATGAGTAAATGACGGAATATCAGCATCATTGCGATGAGCGAAGAAGCCCGCCTGGTAAATCCACTCAGGCGGGCTTCGTTGTTCCTCCTCGCAAAGACGTTAAGGTTTTACATTTTAGACATCCTCTTAGATTTGCGGAGAGACCGGGATTCGAACCCGGGGTACCCTTTAGGGGTACACACGCTTTCCAGGCGTGCCATTTCAGCCACTCATGCACCTCTCCAATAATGGATGCAAAAATAAAACATTATTTGATACAGATGCATAAAATAGAAAAAATATATCAGTACGTTCTTATCATGCCTCTTTTTAGTTAACTTTGAAAGCTAATAAATTAATAAGAGAGTAAAATGAGGAAATTAAGTATTTTATCTGTTGCTATATTACTTGCGGGTATATTTGCCTGCAATCCGATGAAAAAAATCGAAACTGTTCAAACTTCGGCTTTTTCAGCATACGAAGATGGTAATTTTACAGAAGCATATAAGTTGTATGAGCATTTAATCAGTATGTATAAAGAAAGCGGAAAAGAAGTTCCTCCTGATGTAATTGAAAAGGCCGGGATATCTGCCTTTGAGAGTAAAGAGTATGCCAAAGCCAAGGAATATTTAACCGAAGCTTTTGCCGGTAATAAATCATATAGGCTTTTGATGATGTTGATTGATACCTATAAGAACATCGGAGATACAGCCGGATTGAAAAAGTTGATTTCGGATAATATTGATATACTGAAAAAAAACAATAAAAATGATTTTGGTTATACCGAATTGTTTAAAGTTAATTATGCAACAGGGAATTATGAAGAAGCATATGAGGATTATAAAAACATTAAGAATCCCGATATCGATCTGTTTCCCGAATATTTAGATGTACTTACTAACCTTCAGAAGACAAAAGAAGCAGAACAGGCCTGTAAAGATATACTTGTGAAGGATGCAGGTAATATCGCGGCTCTTGAATGGCTTGCAAAAAGTGATTATAACAAAGCCGAGAACTGGTATAAAAGTGAAATATCGAAATATAACAAAAATAAGAATGCCACTACTTATGCATATTTGCGCAGGGATTTGAAAAAGATATCAGCTATATTCAGATCGGCCAGAGATAAATTTGAAAAATTACATGCAATAGATCCTGAAAACAAATCATATATTAAATATCTGAAAAATTGTTACCTGCGTCTGGATATGAAGAGTGAGGCCGCTAAGATGGATAAATTATTGAAGTAAACCGTATTTCAATACAGGCAGGGCATGCGGGGAATGAAGCCTTTTTTTGCAGTACTGATATTTTTGGGTATATCATTTAGCATTTTTGCTGATAATGATATTGATTCCCTTTTTCGCTTATTGAGTGAAAGAGAACGTATCGGCCTTCTGTTTATTTCAGGGGGAAATTTTGAAAAAACAGATCCAAGCCTTAACAACACTGTAAAATGTATTTCTGAAGATAACTCTTTACAAGATTATTTAGTTGATTTGTCGGAAGGTGTTAGTAATGAAAATTTTCCGGTTGCTTTCCCGTCATTTAAAACTCTGAGATATGTACATGATACTGCTCTTGTACATAACTTAATGTATGCAGCTGCCAGATATTATATTTGTAAAGGAGCTGCCGGAATCTTTTATAAATATTTTTCAGGCGGCAGGGATTCTATGCCTTATCATTTGATAGCCGGTAATCCTGATAATCCAGTAAATATTGATATTGCATACTTCGATGGTTTGCCACTGCTTAAAGTAATGGAAAATGAAACAGTGTTGTTTCCGGGGAGTGCAGAACCTGATATTCTGCAGCCGGGGAAACCGTTAAATTTCACCTCAGGTATGCCTGTTGCAAGTTTTCAGGGTTTTCTGGAAAAAGGAATGTTGTTTTATACCGGAAATAAAAAACAAGCCGTTGATAAAATATTAAAAGCTATCGGGTTGCGGCTTTTTGACAAGGAAGAAATTTATCGGTATGCAAAAAGGGTGCTGGCTGTTTACAGCCAGTCTCATGTCAGGTCAGAGGAGTGTAACCCTGTATTATTGAAAAAGAATTTGTTGAAATATACATGGGAAACAGTTTTGTCTTCTTTTAGCACAGTGGGAAAACGCAGTGATACCGGAGATTCAGGCTCATATTTAAATATTAATGACCAATATTCAGTTGTCGATTTAACCAATAATTACTCTGACTTTTCGAGTCGATATAAGAATCCGGAGAAGGTGTTTATATCTCTTTCAGCAAACGGAATTTACAATGTGGATAATAAAATTGTAATAATTGTATCAGATGTTAAGCTCCTGGAAATACCTGTTTTAAGATTTCTTGCAAAAAATAATGAGTTAAATATAATATTTACCGGTAATCCTGACGATTTAAAGCAGATATTTCCTGAAATAGCCGGGATTATTAATAAAATACTGTTTATACCCTGGGGAACAGGGATGTCTGCATCTTTAATAGACCAGGCTATGTTTGGAGGTATTCCGCTCGATGGAAAAGTGCCATATTTGAATGAGTTAATAAAATACGGATTTGGAAAACAATCATATCCGAAAATACGTATTGGATATGCTTTCCCTGAAGTGACGGGAGCAGTTTCTGACTCACTGATGAAAATAGATTCAATACTGAATGAGATTGTAAGCGAAAAAATGTCACCGGGCGGCCAGGTAATGGTCGTGAAAAACGGATATATTATTTATAACAGGCCTTTCGGGTTTCTCACATATAATAAAAAAATAAAAGTTGATGAAAATAAACTCTATGACCTGGCTTCACTTACAAAGATTATTTCCACCGTTCCGCTTGTAATGAAGTTGTATGACGAAAAAATGATAATTCTGGACTCGTCTCTTAGTACTTACCTGCCAGAGCTTGATACCCTGGAAACAGGCAAATTAACATTGAGACAGGTTCTTTTGCATGAGGCCGGATTTCCTTCATATATTCCGTTTCATTTCGATTATATTGATAAAAAAGCATTTAAAGGTTCGATGTACAGTGGAAGATATTCGAGAACTTACAGTATAAGACTGGACCGCTTTTTTTATTTCAATAAAAATGTAAAATACAGAAAAGATGTGTTCAGTTCAAAACCCGATTCATTATACAACATAAGGTTGTCTGATAATTTTTATATGAACCGGAATTTCAAAGACTCTGTTTTAAACAGAGTTATGACAGTTAAGTTAAATAAAAAGAAGGAATATCTTTACAGTGATCTCGGTTACTTTTTTCTTCAGAGGATAATAGAAAAGGAGTACAAACAGAGGCTGGATTCAGCCTTTATGTCACAGTTCTCAAAGCCTTTAGGCCTTGATCGTTTGCTGTATCTGCCATTAAGAAGATATAGTTGCAATGAAATTGCTCCGACGGGGAAAGATGCAACTTTTCGTCGTGAGATGATTTGTGGATATCCTAACGATAAAGGGGCAGCAATGATGGGCGGGGTTGCCGGTCATGCCGGATTATTCGGTAATGCCTGTGATATTGCAGTTTTTTCAGATATGTTATTGAATAAAGGTATTTATGGTGGAAAAAGATATATTAAAGAATCTACAATTGAAATATTTACATCCAGACAAAACGGACATAACAGGCGTGGACTGGGATTTGATAAGCCAGAAACTGATCCTGATAAAGATACTCCGGCCTCCGTTTTTGCATCACCTGACTCATATGGACATTCAGGTTATACAGGAACATTTTTGTGGATAGATCCGGAATATGAACTGATATATATTTTTCTTTCGAACAGAGTGTATCCCGATAACTATAACAGAAAACTTATTAAAAATAATATTCGGACCCGTATTCAGGATATAGTTTACAGATCTTTTCTTTCCCGGGATGAAATTTTGCAAAAAAAAATGTTGAGACAGGTAGGTAATTAACCGGCTGGCAATTAAATTTTATTTTTCAAAGTTAAAAAGTTTTAAGTAAAGCCAAATAAAGTTTAAATGTTGTAATTTTGTGGTGATAAATAAAATCCCAAACTACAACTATATTATGATTGAAAAATTTAATGAGAAAATCGCCATCTCGGGCGTTTTTAAAAATGAGAACTACCACAATGATCCTTATCTGAGATCGCTTATTACGAGTCATGAAAAAATCAGGACTAAAATTTACAAATCCGCAGATCAGGGAGCTAAGGCAATTGCTAATGAAATAGCTTCACTAATCAGGATAAAAGAGGTTGAGGAGAAAAAATGTGTATTAGGGCTGGCTGTTGGTGCCGGGCCTAATGAAGTTTATCAGGAACTGATAAATCTGCACAAAAAAGAAGGGTTGAGTTTTAAAAACGTAATTGTTTTTACCGTAATGGAGTTTTTCCCGATTTCTCCTGATGCATTACAAAGTTATAACAGAGCCTTAAACGAAAAGTTCTTTAAACATGTAGACCTGCCCGAAGAAAATATCAATTATCTGAACAGTACCATACCTCAGGAAAAAATTTATGATTTTTGTGTTTCCTTTGAAGAGAAAATAAAAAAACTCGGAGGTCTTGACCTGATTTTACTCGGAGTAGGAGGAATTGGCAATATCGGTCTTAACGAACCCGGTTCGTCTGCAAATTCCCTGACACGAATTGTTTCACTTGATGATGTTACCAGGACCGCAGCAGCCTCTGTTTTCTTCGGAAAAGATAATGTTCCCCGTAAAGGTATTACAATGGGAATAAAAACTATTCTTGATGCCCGGCATATTCGTGTAATAGCCTGGGGTGAAGGAAAAGCTCCGGTTTTGGCAAGAGCTATTGAGGGTGAAATGACCGAGGAGGTTCCTGTTTCTTTCCTTCAGTTACATGATGATGTCAGAATTATAATGGATGAGGCCGCAGGAGCCGAACTTACCAGAATTAAGACTCCATGGTTGATTGATGCTGTTAAATGGAATGACAGATTGATAAAGAAGGCTGTTGTGTGGCTGTGTCAGAAGGTCAATAAACCTATACTGAAACTTACGGAAAGAGATTACAACGATAACGGTATGGGAGACCTTCTTACAGAGATTGGTTCTGCTTATGATATTAATATCCGTATATTCAACGAGTTGCAGCATACAATAACCGGTTGGCCGGGAGGAAAACCAAATGCCGATGATACTAACAGGCCCGAAAGAAAAGAGCCGGCAAAAAAACGGGTACTTATATTTTCTCCTCATCCCGACGATGATGTAATCTCGATGGGAGGTACTCTTTTGCGTCTTGTCGATCAGGGACACGACGTTCATGTTGCTTATCAGGTTTCAGGAAATCTTGCAGTTTCTGATGCTGATGTTCTTCGTTATCTTGACTTTGTCAGCGATTATTCGGGTACTATTACCGAGGATCATAAAATGATAATGAAACAGCATGAGAAGATTCGCAAGTTCCTGGAGAATAAAAAACCGGATCAGATTGACCTGCCCGAAATAAGGACAGTAAAAACATTGATACGTAAAGGAGAGGCTAAAGCAGCATGCAGATATGCCGGTGTTAAAGAACAAAATGTGAATTTTCTTAATCTGCCGTTTTATGAAACAGGAGGTGTGGAGAAAAAACCTATTGGGAAAGAGGATATTGATATAATTGTAAACCTGATAAAAAAAATAAAACCTCATCAGATATTTGCAGCAGGCGACCTGTCTGATCCGCACGGAACACACCGTGTTTGTCTGGATGCAATATTTAAAGCCATCGACATTCTTAAGAAAGAAGTATGGATGAAAGATTGCTGGGTTTGGCTTTATCGCGGTGCATGGCACGAGTGGGATATACATCAGATTGAAATGGCAGTTCCGATTAGCCCGGGTGAACTTATGCGAAAACGAAATGCAATATTTAAGCATCAGTCGCAGAAAGACGGAGCAATGTTTCTTGGTGGAGACAGCCGTGAGTTCTGGCAGCGGGCTGAAGACCGTAATCGAGGAACCGCAAAAACATATGATAAGCTTGGAATGGCCGAATATGAGGCATTTGAAGCGTTTGTGCGATATGAATTCCTTTAGGATTTAATACATACTTCAGATAACGGAGTGCCGGTTTGGTTACTCCGTTTTTGTTTGAAATGACGGTTGAAAAAGTAAAGTGTTTTAAGCATAGTTATTGCTATTCGTCGATAGAGCCTGAAGTATGCATGTAGTCGATAAATTGTTGAGTCTGAACATGATTTTAATATGATTCAGAAACAGCAATAATTAATGAATATGATGAAAGATGTCATGTTTGCTTATCATCTCTTTTTTTATATTTTTACTTCCCTTAAGTATTAAAAACAGACCCGGATGAGTTTGAAAAAATTCCTGGCTCTTAAGATGATTAAATCACGAAAGAGCCGCATTATATCTATCGAAGAACTTGAACAGAAACACACTGATCCAGATGCTTTTGCATATAACGACAGTAGTTATTTTGCTGGGGTAAGCCGCGAAGGGTTCACGTTTGTAACACGTCAGGCATTCCGTACCGGCAAGCATAACGAAAACTGGCTGAAAGTCTATATTCCCGGAGATGGGGTGTGGGGCTTTGAAGATATGGAACTGCCGGAAGGTGAAGGTTTTAAGCAGGGAACTCTGGAGTACGTTTGTGTTAAGCCCGGAGAGGAGTGGGACATAAAGTATGAAGGACCTGTATTCAAAGACGGTAAAGAGGAGTTGATAAAGCTTGACCTGAAATGGCACTCCACATCACCTGTAATGGATTTCGACAAAGCAGGAACATCGCCGAAACAGGTTGCTGAGCAGATTGCGAAACAGAAGTGGAACAAGGAGTTTTTTAAACGGCTGCGTGAGATACACCTTGTACATATTGAACAAGGAGGTAGAATAACAGGAACTATTACCTGGAAAGGAAAGGAAAATAAGGTAGACCTGAAAGGAGTGCGTGATCACAGTTTCGGGAAACGTAACTGGGAGGAGTGGAGCCGTCATATTTGGTTCCTCGGTATTCTTGATGATGGAAGGTTTTTCAACGTTAGTGTTATTGATTACGATTTTGTGAAAGACCTGAAAGCCGGTTTCATTTACGACGGAGAGAAGTATGTAACATTTGCAAAAACACCATCTTTCGATGAATTGAACTTACCGGAGCCATTACCCCACAAACTTGAATTCAGAGTAAAGGAATCGGAAGATGGAGAAGATATTACAATTACAACCGATATGCAGGAGTTTTTTCCGTTTATGATGGATTATGTTTATCATATTCGTCAGAGTAAGGCGGAATTTACTTATGGCGATGTGAAAGGGATTGGTATTGCCGAGATGGGAATTGCAAAACGAATGTTATAATTGTTTGTTCGTAGGGACGTACGGCCGTACGTCCTTACGATGACATAGATTTTAACCAAAAACCAAATTTACACCATTGATACTACCAATAGATAAAACAGACGGACAAGGAGGAGGGAAAGCTAAAGGCCTTTCATTACTGAAAAGATATGGAATGAATATTCCGGAAACCTGGGTTATAACAGAAGGTACTTCCGAAGATGAGTTGAAAAGATTTGTCGGTTCATTACCGGCTGATAAAAGTTATGCTGTACGGTCGTCGGCATCAGGTGAAGATGGGAAGGAATTGTCGTTTGCAGGTCAGTTCGACAGTTTTCTGGACCTGAAAGGGGAGGATAAAATACTTAGTGCCGTGAATGAGTGTTTTGCCTCGGCAAAATCACACATAGTGGAGTCGTATAAAGAAGGTATGCACTCAGGTAATGGAACTATGTCGATGAATGTTATAGTGCAGGAGATGGTTAGTGCCGAATATGCCGGTGTTTTGTTCACTGCCGATCCTGTAAATAACCGTCGTGACAAGATATCGATGAGTGTTGTTCAGGGAGTTGGCGAGGGCTTAATGGCTGGACAACAGAGCGGTGAGAACATCTCATTTTACAAAGCAAGAAAAGATAAGTATAGTTGTAAGCTATTATCAAAAGAGCTGTTTCGTGAGTTGACTGACGGTGCTATACACATTGAGGAGCAATTTGGAATGCCGGCCGATCTTGAATGGGCAGTTGATAAGGAGGGCCGTCTTTACTGGCTTCAGTTAAGGCCTGTTACGGGCTTGACCGATGCTCATTTTAATGAGCTTGATGATAAACCTATTTACGAAAAACCGGTTTATACCCGGGGAAATATAGGTGAGATGATGCCGGGACCGGTAACTCCTCTTACCCTTTCCACCTTCGCCAATGCCATTGATTATGGTCTCCAGGAATTTTACCATATAATAGGGGCAATACCTAAGATATACGATCATCGTATTTTTATTCATTCATTTTATAACCATCTATTTTTTGAGGTAAATTCACTATATCGTTTTGTACCCGAAGTTCTGCTTTCAAAAAAAGAGAATATCGATTATTCGGTTGTTGGAGAAGAGGTAAAAGGGGTAGAGCTAAAGCCCAAAACAGGAAAAGTGAAGCAGTTGGTGAATTTTATGAAAATGATGCGATACCTGAATGGTGGCGAAAAAGCAGAAAGGAAACTAAGAAAACTGTACGAAGAATTCAGACTTGAGTGTCCGGATGATATTAAGGAGTGTTATCGGATTATCACAGAAACGTTGCCCGTACTGAATAAGGCATGGTCGTTACATTATGTTTCATCGTCGCAATCGGGTAGCAAATACAGCATGATATTAAATATTTACTCAAAAAATAAGGCACCGCAACGTGAACACCTTGAAAAGATTGCTAAATATTTTACCGATATCCCGGATATTGAGAGTGCCCAGGTGCTAAAAGCGATGGACGAAATGGCTGTATTGCTTAAAGATGTTGAAAGTGTGGAGGGGCGGTTTCTTAACGCTGAAACTGCCGATGCTGTAAAGTTTCTGGTGCAGGATGCTCCTGCAGAGTTGCAAAAAAAGTGGGAGGAGTTTATGAAGCGTCACGGACACAGGGGGGTGCGGGAAGGTGAGCTGTATGAGACAGAATGGGCAAAAGATCCTTCGTCAATCATTGAAGGTATAAAGTCAAAAGTGCGGCTTTATCTCGATGGGCATGTGCCTGATGTTCAGGAAAAGAATAATGAAAAAATAGTTGTGGATGACGAGGAGCTGAATTCATTTCAAAAACGTATACTTTCAAAAATGATACCCAATGCCCGTAAGGCCGTTGCACGACGCGAACAGACAAAAGCGCAGGCGATTGGGGTGCAGTATCAGTTCAAACTTGCTTATCGGCAGCTTGCAGATATGATGGTGCAAAAAGGTTTACTGGATGTGCCGGATCAGATATTCTTCTTGATGCATAATGAGATAGGTGAACTGATAAATTCAAATAATCCTGATAAGCTGAAAAGGTTGAGCAAAGAGAGGATGGAGCTTTATCCGGATATGAAGAAGCTTGTTTTTGATGATCTGAGCTATGGAGTTCCTGTTCCCGATGAATCAGAGCCGGATATAAAAGACGGAAATCTGGCCGGTATTCCGGTGAGTCATGGTATAGTTGAAGGTAAAGCACGTTTGATAAGTAAACCGGAACATGCAGCAAATCTTAAGCCGGGAGAGATTATGGTTGTTGAATTTACCGACATCGGCTGGACACCGTTTTACAGTGTGGCAGGCGGCCTGATAACCGAGATTGGCAGTCCGTTGTCGCACGGGGCTGTTGTTGCCCGTGAGTACGGCCTTCCCACAGTTGTAAGTGTCAAAGGTGCTATGGATGTAATAAAAGACGGACAAACAGTTAAGCTGGATGCCGTAAAAGGTGTTGTGGAGGTGCTTGACTAATCAGTTCCTCAATAACTAACCACGGATTGGCACAGATGGTTTTTTAGGAAACCACGAATTGCGCGAATTGCCGCGAATATTTTTTTCAATTTATCAGTTTAACCCAAACTATGCAATAGGAAACTGATGTCAGTTTCCTATTGCATAGCGATAAAGAACTACATCCATTTTGGCAAATAACCAAAATGGTGTATTTCTAGATCGGGGTTAA
>JAADEM010000162.1 GCA_013153405.1 Chlorobiota bacterium | reverse complement strand
ATGCCTGTTGGGTTGCTCCTTCTGATAATTCAAGTGCTTCCTTGTTTAGTTTTTCACTCGATTCTGATATCTCTTCAGCACTTCTTGAGATATCATTAACAATCTTTCTTAGATTATCAACCATACGGTTCAGAGCATCCAGTAATTGGGCAACCTCATCTTTTCCCTTCACTTCATATTTAACGCTCAAATCGCCTGAAGCAACCCTTTGTGCAATCTTTATGCCTCTTTCAAGCGGTCTTGAAATACTCCACGATAAAACAAAAACAAGTAAAACACCGATAACAAGTATTATGATGATAGAAAAAACAAGTATTCTTTTCTGTTTGGTTACAGTTTTTGAAGTACGCTGACCCATCGCCATAATTTCATCAATTCCGATATCTGAAGTAGCTCTGATTTCCCACATCACATTTTTGGAGAGTTCAAACTTTTTCAACTCTGTTTTCATAGCTTTCTTTTCAGCTATAATAAAATCATCAATTACCTGATATGCAGTTGTAATTGCCTGTTTCAGATCGGCAGGTATTCCCGAAACCCGTACACGTTCTTTTAATCTCTCGAGTTCTTCCCTTGTTTGTTCTATTTCAAAAACCGATCGATCGTTATATCCTCCTTCAATTTTATTAAAAACAGAAAAGTATTCAGCAAGCATCCTCTGAGAAATATAGCTACCAAGGTATTTTTTTCTTAGCTCGTATAGTTCATCGTTCTCTTTCTGTAATTCATTATGCTTTTCATTTACAATTTTATATTCTTTTGCAAAAGAATTGCTTACATCATCAAACTTTTTCAGCAGTTTTCCCAAATGTTCCAAGTCTATAGATTTCTTTTTAAGAATAGCACCTTTTTCTTCATCTACAAAAAGGGCATTCAATTTATCATAAGCCGTAAAAAGCTTTTTCATGCTCTTTTTTTCTCTTAAAAAGAAATATTCATTCCCCGTAAAGTCGTATGACCGGGAATACTCACTCACTTCCCTCCAATACCGATCCAGCTTATTTGCTTCACTTACCACAGGGATATGCATATCCGACAACTCTTCAATTTCATTATTTACCCTAGCAAGATTCATGTAGGTTATGACCCCAAGAATCAGGATAATGACAAACATAAAAAAGAAGCCGATTCCGATTTTGACTCTTAATTTGAGATCTTTCCAACTAATCATATTTAGCATATAAAATGAGTTCAGGTATGTTTTCAAAAATATTATCTATCTTAACTTATACTTGAAATTTTACTTTTTGTTCTAATTTTTCCCAAAAAAATTTCAAAAAAAACAAACCTCAAGACCATATTTTAAGTATAAGTGTTAGTATATAAAATCAATGATTTAGTTTAACACCTGAAAATCAATACAGATATGAACATCCTGTTAAAACCCTTTAAAACAAAAAACGTCATAATTCTATTTTTTATAGCCGTTATATATTTAAGCGGATGCAGCAAACAATCTGATAAAATAAAACTTGGATTTTTATATACAACTGAAAAAACAGAACGATATAAAAAAGAGAGCCAGTATTTCAAACAAAAAGCAGAAGAACTTGGTGCCAAAGTTTATGTCGACCAGGCTGATAATAACGATGCAATACAATTAAGAAAAGCTATCGAGATGTTCGACAAAGACATTGATGTTTTATGCCTGATAGCGGTTAATGCAAATACTGCTGCCGCAATTGTAAGAGCTGCAAAAGACAAAAACGTAAAAGTAATTGCATATAACAGAATGATTAAAAGTCCGGACATAGATCTATTTATTTCAGGGAACAATAAGAAACTGGGAGAAGATATGTGCAATGCCGTATTAAATAAAAAACCAGAAGGTAATTACATAATTCTAAACGGAGATAAATTTGACCGGAATGCTGTTGAACTTCAACAATCGATAGATAGTACATTAAAACCATACATTACCAACGGAAGCATTAATATTTTGTATGAAACTTTTATTGAAGACTGGAGTGACAAAAACGGAGCTTATGAACTGGATCAGGCAATTGCCCTTACCGGAGTAAAACCTGATGTCATAATTGCAGCATATGACGGAATTGCTGATGGTTCAATAAAAGTATTAAAGAAATACGGATTTGCAGGACAGGTTCTTATAACAGGTCAGGATGCTGAACTAAGAGCTATAAAGCACATCTTAAAAGGTGAACAATTAATGACCATTTACCATCCGATGAAAAGGCTGGCATCAAGAGCTGCAATTATAGCATACAATATGGCATTGGGGAAAATGCCTGACAAGTCAGAAATATCCTACACAGACAATGGTCTTGCAAGAATTCCGACAATCAAAAACAACTCCATTCCAATTACCAAAGACAATATAGATGAAGTACTTATAAAACACGGCGTCTATACCAGGGAACAAATTTATGAATAATAGAATAAGTATCTAATAACCTGAGTTCGAAATAAGCAAGTTATTAACATATAGCTAATTGGCCATATGTTTCATCAGTTTCATATCTAATTCTTGGCTTTTTAGGTAAGAATGAATAGGCCAAAAGACCGGAAATCATATTCGTTAAGAAGTTTGCAAAGCTTCTGTGTCGCGAATGTTCTATTTGACAAATATTCTTTAATTCATCATTAATAGTTTCTATAATAGAGCGTTTTCTGAGCATAATCTTTTCTGATAATGTCATAACTTGGTTCTTCATATTGTTTCTTAAGCCTGTGATCAGCTTTATTCCGTCAACAAAAAGTGTTTCGAATAGTTTTTTAGAGATATAGCCTTTGTCCGCAAATAATTTGCCAAATATATTCTTTAAGAAACTTGGATCTTTCAATGGCTCTCTGTCATCAACATTGCCTGGTGTTATTACAAAGTTCAATATTTCGCCCTTATCATTTACAACAATATGTAGCTTAAAACCAAAGAAATAACCCATAGTAGATTTCCCCCTTTGAGCAATACCTTTAAAAACCTTATGATTAAAGATTCTTTTGTTTTTACATACCCTGACCGGAGTTGAATCAACAAAAGATATTCCTGTGTTTTCTCCTAACCTTAATGTTTTCAGCATTATAACCATTGGCAATAGGGCTTTTTGTTGTAATTCAACAAATCTGTTGTAAGATACTGTCTGTGGAAAATAACTAACCAAATGCTTTTGTACGTAATTGATATAGAAATGCTTAAGATTCCTATATCCTCCTAAGTGAAAAGCTATCATAATAGTAATTACTTCTGCATCGTTTAATTTAGAGGGCTTATTTCTACGCTTCTTACCACTGTTATCTGTTAAGGTATGTCCCTCCATGTTTTTATAGAATTCTTTGCAGAATTCGTCAGCTATGTAGAAAATTCCCACTAAATTTACAGTATCATTCATAAGGATTATTTTTGCGTTATCTTTTTGGTATTCACAACTTTAAGATAGCCAAAATAATCCTTTTTTCAAAGTGTTTTTTATATCGAACTCAGGTTAATAACAATGAGATAAAGCAGCATGTTCCGGTTATTCCGGAAATGAGATGTTATTATCAGATATTACGTATTGGTTATGTTTTAGAAATATTATCGTTTAGATAACACACTCTACTCCTGCAATTCCATCCAGTTTATAAATGAATTAAATCCTGAATAGTGATCCGACAGCCAGACCAGGACCTGTGGCCTGTAGTTTGTGTTACTTATATAATATGCAAAGGGTTCGGAATAACCCTTATCATAAAGGTTTTTAAAGAAATCAAGATAAGTTATATCCCAGAAATCCAGGCCTCCCTCATAAGTATTACTGATTATTTCGAATAATAATCCGGTATTAGAAGCAAAAACATTCAAACTCTCTTCCGGATTACTGTCAGGAGGACACTTTTGTGATTTCATATTAACAGCAAAATCCACCATTTTAAAAAAGTTATTACTGCCTTTGCTAATAGATATTATCCTGTTTCCATCACTATTATCAAATCTAGACTTCCATATATCCTGTAATATTTCATATGCGTTTTTAGCTCTTTCCGTATCCTGTTCAAGCAATAAAAAATAATAAAGTGAAAGCATTGCTTTAATTGCATCACCTTTATTTATCATTATATGTGACATCAAAAAATGGCCGCCCGGATATCTGTTATTATATTGTATTGCTTTCTTCACACTTTCCTCCGCTTTATCCCACTCTTTACGGTTATAATAGCTCAATCCCAGATTGAAATAAGCCAGGTAGTTATCAGGAAATTCGTGAACAGCAGTTTTATAAACCTTTAATGACTTCTTTGATTTATTTTGCCGGTCATAAGCAGCACCTAAAATAAGCATAGCTTCAAGCTTTAGAGAGTCTTTGCTTTTAATAATCTCACGGCTTAACCTTTCAGCCATTTCAGGATTACCAGATTGCAGATATGCAAAAGCCAGTTCATACTTTGCTTCCCATAATCCTCTGTCTAATTGTAAGGCATCATTAAACCGCTCAATAGCTCTCACATAACTCCCTTCATTACTCAACTCTATTCCTTCATTGAGCAGAACTTCTGCTTTATGGCTCTGTCCTGTTGCATTTGCTGCAATTAGCAGTATAAATGCTATTTGTAATATAGTTTTAAACATAAAAACAAAGATATTTATTTATTAGAATGAAATCATCAGTGATATATCATATACACTATCTGTTCAAGGAATTTTTTGTCTGTTTCATCAAAATTTGCTTTTTCTCTACTATCAACGTCCATAACTCCGGTTATATTTTCATCTTTATCAAAAATTGGAACCACGATTTCAGATTTTGACAATGATGAACACGCTATATGTCCTTCAAAGTTATCCACATCATCCACTATTACTGTTTCCTTACTGTTAATTCCGGCCCAGCATACTCCTTTGTTTTTTTCAAGAAGCATACAGGCAAGAGTTCCCTGGTAAGGTCCTACTATAAGCTCTCCCCTATTATCAAGCAGGTAAAAACCTGTCCAGAAAAAACCGGGCATTTTATGATGCAACACTGAATTTATGGTTGCCATTCTTGATATAGGGTTTGAAACATCTTTTATAAGTTTCTCGATTTGTTCCTTTAACCTGATGTATTTTTTCTCTTTATTCATATCTTGCAAAAGAAATTTCGTGGCAATTTAATAATTAACAATATGCTCATAAAGCTATACCCCGACAATCCGGATTCCAAGCAAATAGACTTTGTTGTTGACATTCTAAAAAAAGGAGGGCTGATTATATACCCCACCGATACTATTTATGCTCTAGGATGTGATAGTTATAACAACAAAGCTGTAGAAAAAGTTGCACGAATAAAAGGTGTTAATCCGAAAAAAGCAAATTTCTCATTCATATGTTACGATTTCAAACATCTTTCCCAGTTTACACGTCCATTAAATAATACAACCTTTAAATTGATGAAACATTGCCTTCCGGGCCCGTTTACTTTTATACTTCCGGCAAACAGCAATGTTCCAAAACTTTTTAAAAACAATAAAAAGACTGTGGGTATCAGAATTCCGAATAATAACATCATAAGAGAAATAACCAGGGTTTTAGGTAATCCTATACTTACAACTTCAGTAAAAGATGATGATGATATAATAGAATATACAACTGATCCGGAACTTATACACGAAAAATTCGGCGATATTGTCGATGTGGTTATTGATGGTGGTTTTGGAGAAAATGAACCAAGTACTGTTATTGATTGTACCGGAGATGAATGTGTAATAGTACGTCAGGGAAAAGGGTTAGTTGATTTATAGTTACTCTTTCCAGAATGCAGGTGCAAACAACAACAAAACAGTAAACAGCTCTAAACGCCCTAATAACATAAGAAACGACAGAAACCACTTTCCGAAATCTGGTATCGCAGCAAAATTTTCACTTGGTCCGACTTCTCCCAATCCGGGACCGATATTTCCAAGTGATGTTGCTACAGCTCCGAGCGACGTAACCATATCAAATCCCATTATTGACATTATAATCGTACCTGCCCCAAAAATAAATATATAAAAAACAACAAATGCCAGAACATTGGTAATAATTGACTGAGACACTGCACGATTATTAAAACGCACAGGGATTACAGCATTGGGGTGAATCAAACGTTTCAGCTCATAATAGCTGTTTTTGAGCAGCAATACAACCCTTACTATTTTTATGCCGCCACCGGTTGAACCTGCTGAACCACCAAAAAACATCAAAACAAATACCAGTAAACTTAAAAACGGAACCCATAGCAAATAATCTGCTGTTGCGTACCCTGTTGTAGTAATTATGGACACGACCTGAAACAATGCATCTCTGAACGACCTTTCTATTCCAAGATTACTTTCTGTAAAATATAAAACTGTTCCGATAACAACTGATATTCCCAAAACAAAACCAAGATAATACCGGAACTCTTCATTCTGAATTACTTTTTTAAACCTTCCGTGAAATGCATGATATGACAATGTAAAATTAGCTCCGGCAATAAACATAAACAGTATTATTACATACTGAATATATGCCGAATCATAAAATGCAATACTTGCCTGCTTTGTTGAATATCCTCCTGTTGCCATTGTGGTAAAAGAATGACATACAGCATCAAAAATACTCATTCCGCCAAACAACAACAAAACAACCTCTGCCACTGTAAAACCAAGATAGATAACCCAAAGACGCTTGGCTGTCTCTGTTATTCTGGGATGAAGTTTGTCAGGAGTAGGCCCTGGTACTTCTGCCACAAAAAGCTGCATTCCTCCTACTCCCAGTATAGGCAGTATTGCCAATGACAATACTATTATTCCCATTCCTCCCAACCACTGAATAATACTGCGCCAGAACAACAATCCGTGAGGTAGAGATTCTATATCGGTAAGAATACTACTGCCTGTTGTGGTAAAACCCGACATTGTCTCAAAAAACGCATCGGTAAATGACGGGATTGCACCGCTAAGCCAGAACGGCATAAGTCCGAACATCGAAAAAACAACCCAAACCGATGATACAATGATGTATCCTTCTCTTTTACCGATATGCTTCTCAACTCCCTTTGTTAAGAAAGATATTGTTCCCCCAAGTACAATACTTATGGCCGCAGATGTTAAATGATACAAGAGATCGTATTCACCATATATGTAGGCAACACCTCCTGATAAAAGCATAAAAAATCCCTCAATAATAAGTAACAGACCTAAAACATAAAGGATAAAGCGACCATTTAACATATCAGCAAAATTATTATAGTGTTAATCAGGCAAACATTTTCTCTATTTTACTAATTCCTGAGGGAAGCGCAAAAACAACCACCTTATCATCAGGTTGTATAACCGTATCTCCATTAGCAATTATTGCTTCATCACCCCTGATTATGCCTCCGATATTTACATCTTTCGGTAACCCGAGTTTTCGTAACGGCTTACCTATTATTTTGGAATTCTCTTTTGCAACAAACTCCAGCACTTCTGCATCAACAGCAGTCAAACATTTAACATGCGCTACATTTGAACGAAGCGTAAGGCGATAAATATGACTTGCCGCAATAAGCTTTTTGTTTATTAATGTTCCTATTCCGATATTCTCAGCCAAATCGATATAATCAATATTCTCAACTTCAGCCACAGTTTTTTTCACACCAAGTTTTTTGGCCAACTGGCATGCAAGTATATTCACTTCCGAATTGCCTGTTACCGCAATAAAAGCATCCATCTTTTTGATACCCTCATCCTTTAACAATTCCAGATTCCTCCCATCACCACTAATAACCAATGTTTCTTCAAGAATATCGGCAAGTTTCGTAGCTCTTTCTTTATTTATTTCTATAAGCTTAACATTATAATCACTTTCAAGGAGCTTAGCCACTTTAACACCGATAAGGCTACCACCGAGAATCATTACATTTTTCACCTCAAACTGCACTTTCCCTGCATCTTCAAGCACCTGAGGTATTGCGTCGTGAGTTGTGATTATGTATGCAAGGTCATTATGCTGAAAACGTTCATTTCCTCTGGGAATTATAGTTTCACCATCACGCATTATGGCTACTGTATTATAATTCTGCTTTTCATGCATTGTTGAGACTTCTGCAAGTGTTTTATTGCAAATCGGGGCATTATCTCTGATTTTAAGTGCAAAAAGAACAAGTTTCCCATCTGAGAACTCAAACAACTGCCTGGTTCCAACCTGTTTTAATGAGGCTACAATCTCTTCTGTTGCCAACTCTTCAGGATATATCAGTTCATCTATTCCGAGCTGAAAAAAGTACTCTTTATTGTCAGGAGCCAGGTATTCATTATTATTAATTCTGGACACCGTTTTTTTTGCCCCCATCTTTTTTGCCAGAATAGATGATAGAATACTCATGTCCTGAAATGGAGGTACCGCGATAAAAAGATCACTGGACCTAACATTAGCCTCTTTTAGATTTCCGATAGATGTTCCGGAACCAACTATTGTCATCAGATCGTAATGTGCCTCAATCTGCTGTAACTTTTCTTCATCTTCATCCATTAAAATCACATCATGATTGGCATTACAAAGCATTTTAGCCAAGTGGGTTCCAACCTCTCCTGCTCCAAAAATTAATACTCTCATTTTTTATTAATTAAAACCTGTCTGTTTGGTCTTTTTTACAGATAGCAAAGTAACGTATTATACACTCATTTTTCCAAAAAGATTCAGTTTTTTTTCAACAATCGACTATCATTATTTTATTTTTGGGTTCTCACAAACAAATGCACCGGAGGTATTAACATCATAAACTTTAATATTCATTGATTTTGCATCTTTTATAATTTCTTGTTTATAATGACTGCCAATATCTGATGCCAGGATTATCCTTTTTGCGTCTGACACAACACTAAGTTCTGCTATATTTATTTTACAATCTCCTGAAAAAACAAAATTACAATTTTGTATAAGGCCACCTTTTACAGGTATAATCTTAT
>JAADEM010000080.1 GCA_013153405.1 Chlorobiota bacterium | reverse complement strand
AATGTAGAACGCCGAATGAAGAATTACGAATTAACCCGGAATATTGAACCCGAAACCCGGAACATCCAAACGTCGAAACAGATAAACGGTGAAAACGAAACCAATTAACCAAAAACTAAAAACCATTTAACACTGTAATAAATGTCGAATGATGAATTTCGAATGACAAAGTGCTTTCTCGCTACCTTTTTGCTGGTAGAACCAAGAACTAAAAACTAACCAACCAAGAACCAAATAACACTGTAATAATGTCGAATGTCGAACGCCGGATGATAAATTATGAATTTGCCGATAATATAGACACAAAGACCTGCAACCCGGCCGCCTGTAAACATTAACAGCTACATATCCTTAACGTCTCCGAAAATTCTCAGTTCGGCAATACCTGAATATGTATTACAATAAACCTTAATAAATTTTGAAAAGCGCCCGGTATTTTTCGCACTATAAGTAACTTTTATTTCTGCCTTTTCACCCGGACGTACCGGTTCTTTGGGCCAGGCAGGAACAGTACAACCACAGCTGGTTACAACATTGCGAATAAACAGGGGATATTCTCCGGTATTGTGAATTAAGAATCTCACTGTCTGAGGCTTTCCCTGTTCCAGAATTCCCATGTCAATTTCAGGTTGCTCAATATTTACAGAAGTGTTTTTCACCTGTTTGTCATAAGTCTCCATTTTATCAATTATCAGATATATGGATATGATAAAAACAGATGTAGCAATAGCAAAAGCAATGATTTTATTTTTTTTCATTCAGGTAGGGTTTAGATAATAACAAATTTATGAAATAAACAGGACAACTGTAATTATCAGGACAAACTATCCTCCACTTACTCAACCTGTTTAACAACAGATTTGCCAATCACAACAATTTAACATTTTAGCTATTAAGCCATTTGATTTAAGCTTACAGATTTCTGAAATATTCCCTTACCCATGTAATCTTAAAACACTTTAGTCATATTGCTATTTATTAACCATTTAACCATAACTCAACCTTTTCGGCACACCTTTCTCCGTCGATAGCTGACGAAGCTATACCTCCTGCATAGCCGGCACCTTCTCCACAAGGAAACAATCCTTCGACCTGAATATGTTGAAATGTTTCCCTGTCGCGGGGAATACGGACGGGTGATGATGTACGGCTTTCAACACCCAGCACCATTGCCTCGTTAGTTACAAATCCACGCATCTTTCGATCAAACATTTCAAAAGCTTTACGCAATCTCAGTCCTATCTCATCCGGAATCCAGAAATGCAACGGAGAAGAAATGGTACCCGGTACGTAAGAACATTCAGGCAGGTCGAACGAAAGACGCCCATCCACAAAATCAGCCAAACGCTGAGCCGGTGCCACAAAGCCGGTTCCTCCGTTTACAAAAGCTATTCGTTCCAGCTCTTTTTGATATTCAAGTCCTGCCAGCGGACCTTTATCGCTGTATTTTTCGAAGTCCTCAGGTTTTATTTCAACCACAATTCCTGAATTGGCATAAGGTGTATTTCTTCCCGAAGGCGACATCCCGTTTACCACCATTTCATTCTCTCCTGTCATTGCAGGTACAATTATTCCTCCCGGACACATACAAAACGAATATGCCCCCCGCCCATCAACCTGAGCCGACAGGCTGTACGATGCAGCCGGAAGATATTCTCCTCTACCGTCGGCAGAATGGTACTGTATCTCATCAATCAGGTCCTGAGGATGTTCAACCCTCACTCCCATTGCCCACGACTTTGCTTCAAGCTGAACACCCGTAAAGTGCAAAAACTCATAAACATCTCTTGCCGAATGCCCTGTTGCCAGAATAACTGCTTTACCTGTAAACTTATCACCATTTGACGTAACAACACCTTTAACAGAAGTATTTTCCAAAATAAGCCCATCAACACGGGTTTCGAAGTGCACTTCTCCTCCGGCCTTAATTATAGACTCCCTCATATTTCTTATTACTCCCGGAAGCCTGTCTGAACCTATATGAGGATGTGTATCAATCAGAATATCATCCTGTGCACCGTGAAAATGGAATACCTCAACCACTTTACGGAAATCGCCTCGTTTAGTACTTCGTGTATAAAGTTTCCCGTCTGAAAAAGCACCTGCTCCGCCTTCGCCAAAAGCATAGTTCGATTCTTCATTAAGAGCCTGGTTACGGTTTAACAAAGCAAGATCACGTTTACGACCGCTTACATCCTTTCCCCGTTCCAGTACTACAGGTTTCAATCCCAGTTCGATAAGCCTGAGTGCAGCAAACAAACCTCCGGGTCCGGCACCTACTACAATAACCTCACCGGCATTGGAAACATCTCGGTATTCCAGTCTGTATTTTTTAGGATCAGGAGCATTTTCATTTACATATACTTCAACCTTAAGCTGTATTTTAACAGGATAACGACGTGCATCAATAGAACGTTTTATAATATGTAATGCCGAAATATCCTTTGGAGCTATACCTGTTTCTTTTGATACAGCAGCTCTGATTAATGATTTTTCGGATGCTTCCTTGGGAGATAATCGAAGTTGAAGTTCTTTTTTCATGGTCAGCTAAATGACTGTTTCTGTATAACCTACCGTTTTATAAGAAACAGCTACTCAAAATAAAATGTAACGGAAAACACTCTTGATTTCAAAGCATCAAGAGTTTGTGTATAAATCTCATCGCCTGGTTCTTTTGTTCCTTCATGATTAAGTATATCGAACATACCTACTGAAGCTTTAAGCTCAACCGACAATCTGAAATATGTCATGTAAAAATCGAAACCAGCTCCGCCTTCCCAATAAAGGTCAAGAGAACGCAGCAACAGGTGATCCTGTTTGTTTTTAGCAAGATCATATCTGGTATTAAACCCGGCTGTAATAAAAGGTTTGGCATTATGCATTCTCCTGCCGCTGAATTTAAGGACCAGAGGAAATTCAAGGAACGTGGATTTTAACTGTAAAGTTGTAGTTGGCTCTGCTGATATGGAATCATTAAAAATTTTAAAATATGACAAATCTCTTTGTCCAAAACTTATCCCCGGTAAAAAACGCAGATTAAAATTTCTGTTTAGCCGCAAACTTGATACTATACCAATATTAAGTCCCGGCTTTAAATCAAGCACTTCGGCATAATATTCATTACCGTCAGCCGTAACTTTACCTGAATTATACAGATTGAAATCAAGAGTGTTAAATCCTATAAGAAATCCGAAATGCAATTTCTTCTCATCGAATCCGGGCAGGTTTGGTGCACCCTTTTTATCCTGCTGAGAAAAAACAGAAACAGATATCAAAAAAAACAGCAATATGAAGGTGATTTTTTTCAATGAAAATAGATTTCTTTTTCCTTTAACATAAACTAAAATTGACCTTTTTTATTGTATTTTCTCTGCTACATAAATGGTGGCAATGCCAAAAGTCTGCTTTTTACGTATTACCGGTTTCATTCCTGCTTTTACAAGTTCAGCATCGAAATTCTCCCCGTCGGGAAAGTTCAGAACCGATTCGGGAAGATACTCATAGGCTGCCTTATCTTTAGATATTAATCCGCCGAAGAAAGGAAGCATCCTCTGAAAATAAAAAAAGTACATTTGCCTGAATGGAAAAGCCGAAGGACGCGAAAACTCAAGAATAACCATCCGCCCGCCGGGCTTAAGCACACGCCTCATCTCCGACAAACCCTTATGCAGGTTCTCATAGTTCCTCACACCGAAAGCAACAGTAATAGCATCAAATGTGTCATCATCGAAAGGCAGGTTTTCAGAATCACCCTCCACAACATTAACAAAGTCCTGCACGCCCTTCTCTTTTATTTTCTTCTCTGCTACTTTAAGCATTCCGGTGGATATATCAACTCCCGTAACCTTACTGCCAAGACGTTTATGTGCCATGAGTGCAAGATCTCCGGTTCCCGTTGCAACATCAAGAACATAGGGGCTATCAAGGTGCTTCAGCATATTTATAGTCCTTTTGCGCCAGAGTTTGTCTATTCCCATCGACAGAAAATGGTTCAGGAAATCATATTTCCCCGCAATATTGTTGAACATATCGGCAACCTGCTGTTTCTTCGAACTGTCGGCCTTTTTATACGGTTTAACTGTCATCTGTTTTTTTTCTGATTACGGCAAAGATAAGAAGTTGTCAGATATTAGTTGAAATATTTTAAAACTAATACCTCATTTATTGAATATCATACATTATAAGTAGTGTTATTTTTTAATTTATTTTAATTTTACGACAAACAGTAATCATAAAAACAAGCACCGATGAGAAAGTCGTTCCTGCTATTTGCTGCAATTATTTTAATTTCAATATTGTCGTCATATTCCCCTGAAAAGAAAAAAAAGGAGACTATTTACCACAAAGGATGGACAGACCTGAATAAAAACGGGAAAAAAGATATTTATGAAGACCCTGCAGCAAAAATTGAAGATCGCATAGAAGATTTGCTGTCGCAAATGACAATGGAAGAAAAAACTGCTCAAATGGTAACTCTTTACGGCTATGGCCGCGTTGCCAAAGACCAGTTGCCCACACCTGAATGGAAGAATGCTGTATGGAAAGACGGCCTTGCCAATATTGACGAACATTGCAACGGAGTAGTCAAGACCGATTACGGATATCCTTATTCAAAACATGTCTGGGCACTTAATCAGGTACAGAAATTTTTTATTGAAGAAACAAGACTGGGAATTCCGGTCGAATTCACTACCGAAGGAATACGAGGCCTCAACCATACCAAAGCCACAAGCTTTCCTGCACAAATAGGGATAGGAAGTACCTGGGACAAAGAACTTGCCCACAAAGTGGGAAAAGTGACGGGAAGTGAAGCTTTTGCACTTGGATACAATAATGTGTATTCACCTATTATGGATGTTGCCCGGGATCAACGCTGGGGCAGAATAGTTGAAACATACGGTGAAGATCCATTTCTTGTTGCCGAACTCGGACTTCAACAGATAAAAGGAATTCAAAGCTCTGGAGTAGTAAGTACGCTCAAGCATTTTGCCGTTTATTCAATACCTAAAGGCGGACGTGACGGAGATGCAAGAACCAACCCGCACATAGCTGAACGCGAAATGTATGAACTTATGCTTTATCCGTTCAGAAGAGGATTTGAGGAAGGCGGTGCTCTGGGTGTTATGAGCTCATACAACGACTACAACGGTATTCCTATAACAGGAAGTAAATTCTTCCTTACAGAATTGCTGCGTAATCAATATCATTTTAAAGGATATGTAGTTTCCGATTCATGGGCAGTAAAATATATATACAGTAAACATAAAGTAGCCGACACATACAAAGAGGCAGTACGTCAGGCCGTTGAAGCAGGCCTCAATGTACGCACCACATTCCGCAGTCCGGACTCTTACCTTGAGCCGTTACGGGAACTTGTAAGAGACGGCGACATTTCAATGGAAACCATCGACAACAGAGTGCGTGATGTGCTAAGGGTAAAATTTATTGAAGGATTGTTCGACAACCCCTATCGCGATGAAGAATATGCCGACAAGTTTGTAAAAAACGATGAACATAAAAAAGTATCGTTACAGGCTTCCAGAGAGTCAATTGTTCTACTTAAGAATGAGAACAACCTTCTTCCGGTAAACACTGAAAAATATAAAAACATCCTTATATGTGGTCCTAACGCAAAAGCAGAAAAATCATCAGAAAGCAGATATGGTCCCAATGGAATAGACGTTATTTCGGGATATGAAGGAATCATAAAGCTGGCCGAAAATACTGCCAACATCAATTATGCGCAGGGATGTTTTATTTATGATGAAAACTCCTGGCCAGAATCAGAACTGTATCCTATACCTCCGTCAGAAGAAGAACTTTCGTTGATAAACGAAGCTGTGGAAAAAGCAAAAGAATCAGACCTGATAATAGCATTTGTTGGCGATAACACCAAAACAGTAGGAGAGTCACGTTCACGCACATCTCTAGACCTGCCCGGGAATCAGCGTGAATTGCTGATGAAACTGAAAAAAACAGGAAAGCCGGTAATACTTGTTTTAATAAACGGAAGACCAATATCCATTAACTGGTCGGACAAAAACATTCCTGCCATTTTAGAAGCATGGTTTCCGGGTGAATACGGAGGCACAGCTATTGCTGAAGTTATTCTCGGAAAATATAATCCCGGAGGAAAAATGCCTGTAACTACCCCCAAAACTGTGGGACAAATCCCGTTCAACTTTCCATACAAAAAAGGATCGCAGGCAGGGCAACCGCAGGTTGGGCCCAACGGAACAGGAAAAACAAGAGTCATCAAGGCTCTGTATCCTTTCGGATACGGACTCAGTTATACAACTTTTAGATATTCAAACCTGAACATAAAACCTCAAAAGGGAGGAACAGGCTCAGAAATAAATGTTTCTTTCGACATTACCAATACCGGAGATTACGACGGCGACGAAGTTGTACAACTATACATAAATGACGAATACAGCAGTGTAATAACTTATGAAAAAATACTACGCGGATTTAAACGTGTACATCTGAAAAAAGGAGAAACAAAAACAATAAAGTTCACCATAAGACCTGATGATTTGTCACTGTACGACAAACATATGGATTTTGTAACAGAGCCCGGGAAATTCAACGTCCTGGTGGGAAGTTCATCTGAAGATATCAGGTTAAAAGGTAGTTTTGTTATGGAATAAAAAAACATCCCCGTACTCAAACGTGAGAACGGGGATAATATTTTCATCGGGTATTTTCACATGTGCCCCCAGTAATATACTGCACGGAAAGCCCACCAATGGTTGTCGTCTACCACATTCAGATTTCCCTGAATATCTAACTTACCTAACCGCAGGCCTACTGCCGGAACATACCCCCATGATTTAACCCCGGTGTAATATCCGCCTCTGAATTCAGCATACACAAAAGCCAGCTTTGCACGTAAACCGCCTGTAAATTCCAAAACATCCAACTGACTGTCGTAAGGCATTTGAATATCATCTACATAATCGTCACCCGAAAACTGAGTCCAGCCAAAATCAAACCTGGCAGCAAGCACTTTAGTAATATTGTAATCAATACTGGAATATGCACCCCAGCCAAAATTGTAATAACTGGCATAGTCTCCTATGGGAAATGCAAAATTCAGACCTAAGCCCGAGGACCACTTGGGCGTTTCGTTCTGGGCATGAACAGTTGAAGAAATAAAAACAATAAATAAAAAAGTGAATAATATTATCCTTTTCATAATATAAGATTTTTGCATGGAAGAAGATGTCCAAAAAGTAAAACCTTGACGTCATTGCGAGGAGGAACGACGAAGCAATCTTTTGATGTTAAGCAACAAATCTAATAGAGATCCCTTCACTTCGTTACCAATAACAGAAAGCCTAAAGTGTTGAATATCTACAGTGTTTGCTCGTCATTGCAAACCCCGTTTTACGGGATGAAGCCTGCCTGCGCTGAGTCTTCGGCAGGCAGGCAATCCCCTGCAAGGGGGAGACTGCTTCTTCGCTCTAACTCATCGCAGTGACGGGAATATTCCGTCATTTTCTCATTATGCCCAAAACATTGGGGTGAATTCTCGCAATGCCAATTTTTGAGACATCCTCTTTCCTGTGATTAATTAAAAAATAAACATTTGTGAAATTTTAATGATAAAACGGGAAATGTCTTGTCAGGTATAAAATAGAATTTTTCCAGCTGTCGGGAGTGGTGTCAATAAAAACATTGGCTTTGTTGCCATCGTAAAGCGAATCTCCGTCTTTTGAAAAGATGCTCACATAAACTGTTGCATGATATTGTTTTGTTGTTGTTCCTGATGAACCGCCAACAACATTGTTATGCTTCGTGGTTACTGCCATGCCTGTTGTTGATGATGCTGTTCCCTGCATCGCTTTATCTATTGAACCGATAAGTATGTAATCAGCTTTTACAACATCTGCAATCTCTTTTGTGGTAAAGTTATCCATTGTTTGCTGAGTGATACCTGCTTTATGCAGTGCCACATTAACATCTCTTGCCGGTAACGGCCTTACTTTAAAATGTTTCTGCTTTTTCTGAATATACCCGATAAGGAACTGCTGTGCAGCTTTTCCCAGTTGCTCCGACGGATGTCCGTCTTCTGATGCAGTGAACGGAAGTATTGCCACTGTCTCCTGTCCGAACATTGATGTAGACATTATAACCAACATCAATGCTAATAATAGTTCTCTGGTTCTTTTCATCTCAATTTGATTTTTATAATACTCATGTGTAGTTATATAAAAATCAAAACGCCCTTTTTGTTCTAAATCAAGATATTAATTTTTTTCAATTTCAAGCAACCACGATGCTTCTCCCTTTTTCAGAGCATACTTAATTGTCTTTGTTCCACCCGACGGACAGCAACTGGCGTCACCTTCCTTGTAAACCGGAAATTTGCGGTACAAACAGTTTCCGGCAACATAAACCGAATCATGCCCCATATAACCTTTGAATACCTCCTCCTGCTCTTTTTCAGGCAATTCCCTGACATAAACCGGTGTCACACTTTTATCTTTATTGGATGACCAGACGTAAATGGTTGCATAACTTCCTGACCCTGCTGCCACCGTTATTACGTACAACTCATCATACCCGTCACCGTTAAGGTCGGCAAGAAATATATTCTCAACAGGATCAGCATCTTTCAGTTTAAAAGTATCTTTTGTGTTCTCAAACCCTTTGGGAATAACGAAAATATCATTCATGCTTGCACCTGAACTTTTAACCTGAACTATGAACTCTTTTCCGGTTCCGGTTACAAGCCGCATACCTTCATTTGTTTCTTTTGCTCTGTTTTCCTTTGCTTCCCCGATTTCATTATTCTTCTTTTTCTCAACATTCTGGCCACAGGAAAAGAGCAAAAACATTGACATTAAAATAAAAATAAAACTTCTCATGGTAATGTTAACATTTACAGACATTTAACAATTTCACTTAAATAGGCAATCAGGCAGTTAATACCCTGCTGCCTGTCCGTCCTTGCGCGATTCGGAAGCACCGTAGTAAACCTTGTTTACCGGATCGTAAAGAATAGCCTGATAGCCGCCGTATCCACCCAGCGAATATTTTATTTTATGCCCGCGCCGCATAAGCTCCCTGATAACTTCATACTTAAATCCACTTTCCATCTCCAGCCATCCGGAGTCAGTCATTTTACCGTAATCGGGCTGTGACGATCCTGAATGACGAATACGGGCTGCATCGCCGGCTTCCTGCAGGTTCATCCCGAAATCTACCATATTCACAACTATCTGTGCGTGTCCCTGAGGCTGCATGGCCCCGCCCATCACACCAAAACTCATTAGAGTATCTCCCTTGGTTATAAAAGCCGGAATAATAGTATGAAACGGACGCTTTCGCGGAGCATAAACATTGTTGTGACCGTCCTCAAGAGAAAACAGTTCTCCGCGGTCCTGAAGCATGAACCCGAGTCCGGTAGGTATCATTCCCGACCCCATTCCGCGATAGTTACTCTGGATAAGCGAAACCATATTACCATATTGATCGGCAACTGTCATGTAAATGGTATTGCCCTGTTCAAGCTCACCGGCATCGTACTTCGATGAAGCATGCTCCATATCAATAAGTGCCGCCCTCTCCTTCGCATACTCTTTTGATATCAGTTGCTCAACCGGCACTTTGCTGAATTTCATATCGGAATAGTACTTAGCCCTGTCCTCAAAGACAAGCTTCTTTGCTTCCGTAAAAACGTGAATGTAATCAGCAGAACCAAATCCCATACTTTTTATGTCGAACTGCTCAAGTATGTTCAGAATCTGCAATGCAGCTATTCCCTGTCCGTTAGGCGGGAGCTCCCAGACATTGTAACCGCGGTAGTTTGTCGAAACCGGCTCAACCCACTCCGCATCAAACTCTGCAAGGTCGTCATACGAAAGAAAACCTCCCTGCTCGTGAATGAACTTGTCAATGGTTTTTGCGATTTCTCCTTTGTAAAAAGCATCACGTCCGCCTTTGGCTATTGTCTCAAGAGTATTGGCAAGGTCGGGATTTTTGAACACTTCTCCTTTGCGCGGCGTATGACCATTGGGCATGTAAGTCTCCTTAAATCCCGGGTACTTTTGCAGACGTTTACTGCTTAGATTCATGTAGTAAGCTATGAGCTCGGTAACAGGAAAACCGTTGCGTGCATAATCGATGGCAGGCTGCAGCAACTTTTCCACAGGCATTGTCCCGAATTTGTCGTGCATTTTGAACCATCCGGCAACTGTTCCGGGTACCGTGACCGGAAGAGGCCCGTAGGCAGGTATCTTTTCGTATCCGTTCTTTTTGAAGTATTCAAGTGTCAATGACTTTGGTGACCAGCCGCTGGCATTCAGTCCGTAAAGCTTCTGTGACTTGGCATCCCAGATAATTGCAAACAGGTCGCCGCCGACTCCGTTACCTGTTGGCTCCACCAGCCCGAGCATAGCATTAGCTGCTATCGCTGCATCTATGGCGTTGCCCCCCTGTTTAAGGATATCCAGTGCTACCTGCGTGGCAAGCGGCTGACTGGTTGCAGCCATGCCGTGCTGAGCGATAACCTCAGAGCGGGTTACGAATGGTTTGCCGGTTATGCGGTCCTGTGACAGACCGGATACGGATATCAGAAGGGTGGTTAAAAAGAATAGTGTTTTCATGGGAATTATTTTTGGTGTCATACTAATATGGGTTTACGCCGTTCCTACGGAACTTGGTGTTTCTTTCTTTTTCTCAAGGAACTTTCGTCACTTGTTAGAATATGTCGTCCCTACGGGACTAAGTTTATAAATATTTCGGTGCAATGCACCTATAATTTAACAACTGTATCTCTTTTACCTCTCCCCCCCCTTGAATTCATTAGATTATGAGATGCTTTAATTAATATAAAAAACCGAACAACCAAACCGGTATTGTATTACGATAGGCATACTCGATATTATCGGCAACAACATAAGAATTTTCAATCCCTTGTATTTGATTTCCTGTTTTATTTTTCCCTCCTACTTCAAAAGTATATTTTCCATCTACATAAAAATCTGAATCTTTTGAATAACTTATTTTATGCTTTATGCGTACCTGATTATAAAAAAAAGTTTCTCTTATTGTTCCGACGTTTTCGTTTTCTTCTCCTAAAGCAAATATCAGATTAGGATTATTTAAATAAATCTTTTCAGGCTTGTTCATTTTACTAATACCATAAGTATCCGAAACAAGCAATAACAGCAAATCAGCTCTTTGTAACCAATAAATATATTTTAAAAATGTATCTCTGTCGATACCTATTTGCCGGCTCAACTTTAAAATATTCGGCTTAAAAGGAACCAATTCTGCAATAATCATCAATAACTTCTTCAGCTTATAAATCGAAGAGAAATCAATATTTTCGATTGAAGGCAAATCATTTTCTAAAATCTCATTTACTGTTTGTTCAATCCTTTCAAAGTAATGATCTGCCCCCTCTGTAAAAAAAGGATAATACCCGGACCTCAGATACTCATTAAATAATTTTATTGGTTTTATTACATTATTAATGTTGTGTGATATCTCAATTGAGTTTTTTAATATATCTGATAGAGTATAATACTCAAGGATCTTTCCATATTTCAACATTATAAATTCCCGGAATGAAAGACCATTCATTTTATAAATAACTATCCTCCTGCTTAAATCCCCTTTCCCTTTATGAATATCAATTGCCGATGAACCAGTAAGTATAATATGTAAACCAGGGTAAATATCATAAATATTCTTTATCTCCACCGACCAATCCGAGTATTTATGAACCTCGTCCAGGAACAAGTACCTGCCTCCTGTTTTCACAAACTCATCAACAAAATCCGAAAGTCTGTTTTTCCCGAAATAGAGATTATCCATACTAACATAAATAACCTCATCAAGGTTCTTAAAACTCTCCTTAATATGTTGCAGTAAAAAGGTTGTTTTTCCTACCCCACGAGCACCAACAATAGCTATCAATCTGTTACTCCAATTGACCTGATCCCATAAATACCTTTTAAAATCAGTATCTATGGACTTCAAACGGGAATGAAAATATTGTATTAGTTTTTCCATTTTGCGGATTATATTCTACAAATATAATATTTTTTGTGGATTGCATTCCGCATTTTTTCATACTTTTTGCCGATTGCATTCCGCAAATAAAACTTTTACTCAGCATAAAATATTACGGTGTGATGCGCCCTGGTCTGACTAATTCCTTGTATTTCTACAAATATTACCAGTGCTACACACCTCAGCGGCTTAGCCGCGCTAACATTTGTAGAAAGAAAAAAAACAAAAACCATTCTAAGGTACGTAGTACCGTAATATTTTCTCTATCTCAAATCACTCCACCCTTTTCAAATCCAGGTCCTGAAAATCGAAGCTGAAATCGATATTCGGGGATATACCTTTCATTTTAAAACCAACGGCTTTACCGTTCTCATCAAGAGTGAACATTGCAAAGGCATCGGCATTCATATCCTTGTAATCCCACTTTACGGCAAAGGTATTGGCATTGTAAAAGAACATCCTGCCTTTGAGCTTAGGATTACGGATACACTTGATCCGTATCTCACCGTCTTTTGTGTACACCTCAATATTGCCAAACCAGTTGTCACGATAAACACCGACGTAAGCAGCTGTATCAACCGGGTTATTGACCTGCTCTTCAACTTTATCCCACACTTTACCGGTCACCTCATCGCCTTTATTTTGCCGCATTGCAAAATACGCAGCAAACTTATCCACCCACTTGTTGTTATCAAGACCAAGATAGCTGTCGACGATTGCCCGTGTAACCGAATAAAATACTCCGGCACCGTCGTCACTGGTATTTGTAAGAACTACCACTCCAAGCTTGATATCAGGTATCATAACAACTCTCGATAACATACCCGGCAGGCCGCCCGTATGCGAAACACTCATCTTTCCTGTTACATCGGTCAGCACCCAGCCGAGTCCGTAACCTTTAAAATGACTGTTGTACCGCGGGCCACGGTCTGCATCCATCACTGTATGTATCTTCCACATCTCGTAATGGTTCTTTTCACTTATCAATCTGTTTTCAAGAGAATCGCCGTAGGCACCGTTATTCAGATGCATTATCATCCACTTACCCAAATCGGTAACATTAGAGTAAATTCCTCCCGCTGCTCCGTTTACCATTGGCTCAAAACTACTCAACAGACTCAATGTGGAATCCGAATTGGCATGAGGTAAAGCAAGGTTGCTTTTGTCCTTCATCCTGTCAAGCGAAGCATAGGTGTGCTCCATTTCCAACGGCTTCAATATTTTTTCAGTAATAAAATCTTCCCAGGTCATTCCCGAAACACGTTTCACAAGCTCACCGGCCACAAGGTAAAGCAGGTTATCATAATCGTATTTTGTACGGAATGCCGAAACCGGTTTGAAATACTGAAAGTTCCGGATAATATCCTCCATAGTAAAATCTGTTCCGTCAGGAAAAATCATCAGGTCGCCCATGCCAAGACCTAGTCCGCTTCTGTGGGTCAGCAGGTCTTCTATATTAAAATTCTCCGTAACATATGGTGCATACATTCTGAACTCAGGAATGTAGTCAACAACTTTGTCTGTCCATTTTATCTTGCCCTCTTGCTCAAGAATAGCAAGTGCGGTGGTGGTGAACGCCTTGCTGTTAGATGCAATGGCAAAATCGGTGTACTCATTAACCGGCTTACCCGACTTCACTGATGTGGTTCCAAAGCCTTTTGCATAAATTATCTTCCCGTCTTTAACCACCCCCACGGCAGTACCTGCAACATTGAATTTGCTCAAAGCGTACTCTACCAGAGAGTCGATACCTGCATCTGTAATTTGTGCATTCAAGTATGAACCGACAGATAAAAACAGTATCAGGAAGATTTGTTTTTTAATTTTCATTTATTCTTTTTTTTAATTTGAATATGTTCCCGGCTTAAGCTCCTTAAATGAACCCGGAACTTTTTTGTTATTATTAATTTCATTTGCCAAAAAATCAGCATCAATGATCACTTCGTTCCAGAAATCATTTTCGAAAGATGCTGCCGCATCCTGTCTAAGATTACCCCTGCTTCCCCAATGTATACAATATCCTTTCCCTCCTTATTTTTCAAAACCAAAGATAAACTACCGGTTTTCTCAATTCATCCCTGTCTGCAGATTCTTTAACAAGTATCCGTGGGGTCCTATATGCCTCACCTATCCAGTTTGACAGTTCACAAGTCATGGTTCCGTTAGATTCACCGTCGAAGAGTAATAGTTTCATTGTTTTTCCCAATTTCTTCATTTTAAAATCTTATAACATTTACTAAAGATATTAAATTCACAGCAATAATACATAAAGTTATATGGTGAATGCTCTATAGCTGGCAATCATTACTTGAATTATGAACACAGAATGCTGAACGCTGATTTCCTCGTAGGGACACACAGCTGTGTGTCCCTACGAGGAAATAGATTTTTATGTGATACCTATGAAACAAAACCAACTTCTACTTATCCTCTCCCATAATCATAAAAAGCTCATCTTTCAGTTCTGTCGCTTTATTTGGATATTGTCCGGCAACATTTCGGGTTTGCTGAAGGTCATCTTTGAGATTAAACAGCTCTACCGGCATATCGGAAGGAACGACTCCTCTCTCCTTTCTGAACCACTCCGGCTCGGGATTATCCGTACCGGTAGGTGCATCAATATAAAGCCAGTCGCCATCGCGAATTGCCATTACCCTGCGATGTGTGTTATGAATTATGGGAGGCCTGTTAAAGACTGCCTCAGGATCTGATATCAAATCCAGAAAACTATAGCTGTCAGGTGCAGTCTTGTTATCAAGAGTATAGCCAAAGTAATCGGCAAACGTAGCAAACAAATCTGTGAAGCAAACAGGCGTATTGCACTTTGCTCCGGCTTTGGTTTTGCCCGGCCATTTTATGATGAACGGTACCCTGTGTCCTCCCTCCCACACATCTCGCTTAGCTCCGCGCAAGTCGCCGTTACTGTAGTGTCTGTATTTCAATATCCTGTTGTATGCAGTTCCTTCCGCACCATTATCCGATGCAAAAATCACAATGGTATTTTCGTAAAGTCCGTTTTCTTTCAAAACTTTGATCAACTCCCCGATGTAATGATCAAGTTCGACAACAAAATCACCGTACTTTCCTGCTTCCGAGCTGCCGATGAACTCTTTTGTAGGCACTATCGGTTCATGAGGCACGTGAGGATCGAAATAGAGAAAGAAGGGCTTATCCCTGTCGATATTGAACTCTTTTCTGTTTTGCTTTCCTGCATAGGTATTGATATATTCCGTCGCTTTCTTTGCTAACTCAGGCAGACAGTTCTCCCAGTCGAAATTTGCCGGGTCAGGTGTTGCTCCTTTCGGGTAAGGATAACCGTTCTCCATCAACCATTTGTCATTTTTCTGCATTCTGCCGTTTCGCATCTCTGCAAACATGACCATAGTTAGCGAATAGTCGAATCCTCTTGTGTTAGGGGCATCTATCGGTTTTGAGAAATCAAAGTCACGGGGTGTAATACTGTCAAGATCAGCGATACTATCCGGGTCTCTCAGTGCCTGTTTGTAGTTGTTACGCAGTCCCCACTTTCCTATCTGAGCCGTGTTGTAGCCCTCTTCCCTGAACATATCGGCGATAGTTTTCCTGCCTTTCCCGATTTTACACTCATCGTACGCCTTACCGTTAACATATCCTCCCGGCCTGCGCCACGAGTACCTTCCCGTCAGTACACCGTACCTGCTGGGACCGCAGATAGATGCCGGTGCATGAGCATCTGTAAACACCAGTCCTTCAGCAGCAAGCTTATCGATATTAGGTGTCGGAATCTTCGACCCGGGATTGTAACATCCGGGATCACCATACCCGAGGTCATCGGCATAAATAAACAAAACATTGGGTTTCTGTTTCTGCACTTCTTTACTACAACCTGTCAGTAAGGCAAAAACGATCAGAGAAAAATATACTATTCCGGTTTTCATATCATAAAGTTATGAGATTAACCATAGCAAAAAAAATTAACTCACATTTAAACCGGCAAAATCGCAGATTCAGGTTTATTTTTGAATAACCTGGGGTATATTATCTAAAAAACAGAGCCATGAGTAAAGGTTCTGATTTAAAACTCTTCTGTTAAAATTGTAACGATAATACTTTTTAGCCCGGGCAGGTCTTTGTCTATTATTTCTCATACAGCTTCGAGCCTGATATTTAAATATTCATGCGATATAAGGTTACTGAATGCTCTTACTTTGTACCAAAGATAGCCTACTTATCAAAATTGCATCATCAATATTTATCACAGCTTCCCCGATAACACTGAACTGATAAAGCAACGCACTTTGCAGAAGGTTTTCTTCTATGAAATCTTTTTTTATTTTTTCCAGTGACAAAAAGAGTCAAGGTGGATATTAAAATCAATCAAATCATAAAAACTTATAACATAATAGAAAATGACTATATTAACTACTTCAAGCAGCATCAACTAATAAATAATCGACACAGCGTAAAAAAAGAAATACACAATAAAATTATTGAAGTAAAAAGAATCAGACAGCCTACTTAATAACCTTGTTATTCTGAGCATCATAGTATAATGCTGCAGCACCAAGCACTGCAATATCCTCCTGTTCGGATGGTATAATTTTCAGCTTGTTTATAGTTTGCTTGTACGGAAACAGCTTTACTTTTTCCCACATACTTTTTTCAAAATACGGGAAAGCTTTTGACAAAGGGCCTCCAATTACAATTACTTCCGGATCTACAGCAAAAAGAATAGTTACTACCAGTTTGCCCAGGTCATACCCATAGTGTTCAAAAACAGCCAAAGCTATTTTATCCTTTTTATTTGCCCTGTTCAGAAAAGTAAGAGCCGGAACTCCGTATTTATCATCAAAATATGCCTCCCGAAGATAATATTCAAAATTATGCTCACGGTAAAATATATCACCAAATTCACCTGCCCCACAATTGGTTCCGGAATAAAGGTGACCTTTAAAAATGATGCCGGCACCAACTCCTGCACCAAGAATAAGCCCAACACTGTTTTCATAACCTTTTGTCCGTCCGAAATATGATTCTCCTATAGCAAAACAGTTGGCATCATTATTAACATAAACCTTTACTCCGAATTGATTTTCCAGAATCTCTTTAATATGTACTTCTCTCCACGACGGGATATTCTGAGTATTGTAAACAATTCCTCTTTCTACGTCAACAATACTTGGAACACCAATACCTATTCCGGCTACCTCGTCATCTTTAACTTCATTAATTATTCCATAAACTTCAGCGAGGACCTCATCTTCAGATGCCCTGTTATTTATTCGCTTGGTTATACTCTTCTCAATTTTGCCGTTTTTTACCTTACCGGCAATCAGTGTTTTTCCTCCTATCGAGATTCCGATTACAGCATTACTCATGGCTCAGGGTTTATTTAGTCTGGTAGTTATTGGATTCAGGTTTATTTACAAAAGGGATACTACACTTTATTCCTGTCAAGATAAAGTGAAGCAGCTCCAAGAACGGCAATATTCTTAACATCGGAAAACACCACATCAAAATCATTTAAAGCTCCTGGGAAGGGAAAATCCTTAATTGTTTCCCACATGCTTTTTTCAAAATAATCTTTTGATTGTGCCACCGAACCGCCTATTATAATTTTACGAGGATCGACTGCAAGCATTATTGTTTTAATGGCTTTACCAAGATGCTTACCGAATTCCGCAAAAGCATTCATTGCTGTTTCGTCTCCTTCTTTTGCTTTTTCAACCATCACCTCACCATTTTCACCATAATGCTCCTTAAAAAATTTACCACTGCAATAATCTTCATAAATTGAGTCAAGATATGGTATATTCCCGAATTCTCCCGACCCGCAATGGGCATCAGGCATCAGATATCCGTCTTTGATAATTCCTGCACCCATTCCTGTTCCAAGAGTAAGTCCCACAAAATCCTTTTCATCCTTTCCATCACCAAATTTTGCCTCACCTAAAGCAAAGCAATTTGCATCATTATCAAGAAACACGGGCACTTTAAATTTATCTTCAAGAATGTCTTTCAGGTGCACCTCTTTCCATGATGGAATATTCTGAATATCAAAAGCTACACCTTTCTCCCTGTCTACAAGCCCCGGCACTCCGATACCAATACCAAGCACTGTATTATCAAAAAGTTCTTCTACTACTTCAATTATACTATTTGTAACATCCATCGGATCCTTGCTTTGAGCCGGAATCAACTGATGTTTTATATCTTTTAAGCCTGTTTTATCAACAATTCCGGAAGCAACCTTAGTGCCTCCCAGGTCTATTCCAATTAATGTCTGGTTACCCGATAAATTCATTATTTCTTAAATATTTCTTTTATATTAATTGTTTTATTACTTATAATTGGCTTTGCCCAGAAACTGATACTGAGAACATAACCAAGCGTTATAAACAGAAACATCATTCCGGTACGAAGATCTGTCAGGTCACTCAATCCACCTATCAGTAGCTGAACAACAGCACCTCCGGCTATTCCAGTTAGCATGATACCCGCGAATGACCCGTGATGTTTCTCAACCGAATTCAGTCCTAGAGAAATTATTACCGGAAACATTACTGAAAGGAAAAATCCTGACATTGAAAAAGCCCAGAAAGAAAGCTGCGGACCTCCCCACAATCCGGCAGCCAGACCTAAAATAGCCAATAAGGTAAAGCCGCGCAAAACATACTTACTGTCCATCAGCTTAATAAGTATAAGGCCAAAAATTCCGCCTACCGTCATTAATCCCCAGAAATATGAAACAGAGGTAGCTCCGATGGTAGAAGGATCGAAACCGTGATAACGTGCCAGAAATTTTGACATCCAGTAAGATATTCCCTGCTCTGTTCCCACATATGCAAATATTCCCAGAAAATACAGTATCACATATTTATTGGCAAACAGTTCTTTAAAACTCTCTTTCGAACCCGTCTTTTCATCTTCTTTAAGCTCAACAACCGGAAACTTCACCAACGAAATAATAACTATCATCATCATGTTTATTAGCACAAACACCCAGTAAACCGACACCCATGGAAATGAATTTTCCACAAGCCTTGTCATCAGACCTATAAATGGTTTATCCGTGTTACCCTGCGAAATATTAGTCACCAGATATGTAAACATCTGCGGACTCAGAAAAGAGGCTATGCCAAACATCAACTGTGCAAGAACAGCATTAAAAGCATAATGCTCCTCACCACCTGCAACTCTCAATAACGGATTTATTACCACCTGCAACATGGTCATTCCTGCTCCTATAACAAAAAGAGAAACTACAAATACATTAAAATAAGGAAACAGAACAAAAATTAAGGTTGCCACAGCAGCCAATATAAAAGAGAATATCATCATCTTTTTCCCGCCCCACTTTTCCATCAGAATTCCGGAAGGAACTGCCAACAAAGCATAAGGGATAAAAAAGGCAAAAGGCAATATTCCTGCCATTGTTTCCGACAGTGTATAACTTTTGGACACATCAGGGTTAAGTGCTCCTAAAATATTAGTAAGGAAAGATATCACAAAAAATGTGATAAATATCAATACTACGATAGTGTAGTTACGTTTCATAATTTGAGTTTTATATTAATTATCAATGTTTTTTCAGGTTGTATCCGTCAATAATCAGACGTGGCATTTTATCATTAACTTCCGGATCTTTGATTCTTGCTTTGATTATTCTTGTTTCCCCAGGAAGTACCGAAACGTAATTGTCGCTCCAGATAACCGGCAGAATCGTTTTATTGTTTCTTGCATCCACTATTGAAGCATGTACAAAAAATGCAATGTGGTTACTGTTATTTTCCAGCTTTACAATAAAAATATCTGCATCCTCCCCGCGTTCCTGTTCAAGAGAATAAACAAGTGAAACCTCAGGCATTTTATTCAATGCCGTAAAATCGGCATATTGTTTCGACGGCGTATGATAATACCATGGCTGAACATCGGCATCATAGTCGAGCACATCGTCTTTTGAAGAGAGCCAGTAAAAGTTATTGTCTATCTCTTTCCCGTCTTTATCATAAAGCCTTGTATCGATAAAATAAACTGATGAATATTTTTCATGAGGCAAATCAAGCACTTTATCCGACTCGTTTGCTTTTAAATCGACACTTAAATCTTTTTCAAATTTCAGTTCGGAGTTGATATCATAAATTCTCACTTTAAGTTTACAGCCATTTTTATCTTCCAGACGATCATTCACGGCGAATAAACAATTCTGAGCATAATCATAAATTATATGATACGGCTGCTGAGCTTTTTTTGCACCAAAATATGCACCATTAGGCATCAGGTAAAAATCATATAACTGCCAATACATCTCAGGCCATGCAGAGTTAAGCATCCACTGAATAACCCCTGTTGCTCTATAACGATATGCAGAGAATGCCTCAAACATAGGACGCATCAGTTCATAATTCAGCACCTGTGCTTTTTTCACATAATCCTCAACACATTCTGGTTTTCCGTAACGCATTTCAAGTGCTTTGGTATACCTGTCAAGAGTATTGAACTCGTTTCTGCCGCAATGATACTCCCACATTTCATCAATCGGCCACAAGTGATTCTCCGATAGCATCTTTTTAATACTCTCGAGAGGCGGAACCTGTGCCCCCGGGCCGGTTTCTGTATTAAACCCGAATGCTCCTCCGTAAAGTGTATCGGCAAACCAGTACACCGGAGGTTCGTAAGCATAAGGTCCACGCATTTTCACCCCGGTCTCTCCGGCAAGCGAAGCCCACTCTTTGGCTGAAGGAAGATATACTCTTGTGGAATCATACTCTTCAAATATCTTAAAATAGTTTTTTTCAAGTTTCGGTTTTGGTTTACAATCACTCCCCCCCATCCATGTAAAGATGGAAGGATGGTTTCTCAGCCACACAATCTGATCCTGCCATGCATCACTCATCATTGCAATATCACTATCACTCAGAATTCCACCATACTCCTCATCACAATATTTTCCCAGATAATTTTCCCACTCCCACTGACAACTCCATCCGACCATAACAAGTATACCCATCTCATCACACAACTTGTAAATTGACTGATCTTTCCCCCAGAATCCTTCGAGGCGGATTGTATTCAGATTCATATCCTTTACATATTCAAGCTGTGCTTTTGTGGTTTCATATGTATCGTCAAGCAACAGACGATCAACCCAACCACCCCCGCGTATAAGTATCTTTTTTCCGTTAATTTTAAATCCACGGTGCCCGTCTTTAGTAAAGTAATCAGAAACCGTTCTTACTCCAAAACTCACTTCCCTGCCATCGAGTATTATGCCGCCCTCGCGAAATTCAAATTTTGCATTATACAAATACGGTTCTCCTAATGTATGCGGCCACCACAAACTGGGATTCTTTATTTTTAATGCTTCAAACACCTCGGGAGTAAAAAGAACCTGTTTTGTTTGTCCTGGGTCTAAAGTAACCGGAACTATCATTTCGGCACCATTAAAAATCATTACTGCACCACCCTTTTTCCTGGCATCACTGTTATTTACAATATAAACTGATGCCCTCAGTGATGCCCGGCTATGATCCTCAGAAACATCACTTATCACATACGGAGAGATTACACTAACACCTCCATTAACCTCCAGAATCACATTTCTGAAGATTCCCATATTCTTATCGGGAGGTTCCGGATTCCAATCAACAAAACCTAGTGTAAAGTCACCGGCAACCGGCGGAAACACTTCAACTGCCAACACATTGTTTCCCTCTCTTACATATTCCGACACATCAAACCTGAACTGCCTGAAACTATTGATAACTTCTGTTGTGTCAGCAATCAGCTTACCGTTAAGCCATATATTTGCTTTATAATTTATACCTTCAAATTTAAGAAGAGTTCCCTGCTGAACCTTTTCCAGATTAAAATCAGTGCGATACCACCAGGATGATTTAAACGGTCCGACAGGTATTTTTGCCAAATTATCATCCTTATATATATCTGTATAAATACTATCTTCAACCAAAGAATGCAATACCGTGCCCGGAACCACTCCTTCGAACCAACTCCTGGTATTCATCTTTTCGGTGCTTATCAATTCACCAGAGGCACTCACCGAGTCTGAACTCTGAATCTTCCAGGCTGACGTCAGATTCAGCCTGTAGTAAACACTATTCCCGTTATCGGAACAAGAAACCAAACTCCCAATAAATAATAAGAAAGTAAATATTTTAAAAATACAGCTCCGGTAATACATCTGAATAATACATTAATAGTTAAAACTTGTTATTTCGCCGGTAAAATTATAACAAGAAATCCTTCTATGCAAATTTTTGCATTAATTAATTTTATTGCACAATTACGCAATTTTTACAATTTCTCTTAATCCACAAGGCTTTCACATGTGCCCACACCATAAAACAAAGCCTATACAAGTGGTTAAATGTTAAAATTACATAATATAACTGAAAAATATTTTTGCATATCAAATATGTTTTGCATAGTTTTGTATGCAATTATTTGCACTCAATACAAGGATGCAAATCCACTAATGCATTGTTCAATTAATAAATTCTTAATTTATGCAAAAAGTCAGTTTAATTCTGTTCTTATTATTCTTTGCACTAACAACGTATGCACAGAATAATATTACCGGAGTAGTAACAGATGCCAAAACAGGCGAAACACTACCCGGAGTTAATGTCCATATTAAAGGTACCACCAAAGGTACTATTACGGATATTAACGGAAAGTACACAATCGTTGCATCAGACAACGATATTCTGGTATTCTCATTTGTGGGATATACCACAAAAGAAATCGCCGTTGGCAACCAAACAGTAATCAATGTGGCCCTTGAGGGAGAATCACTCGGGCTTAACGAGGTAGTGGTTGTAGGTTACGGCACCCAGAAAAAAAGCGACCTGACCGGTGCAATTTCTGTTGTAGACATGAAAGAGATGCAAACCCGTCAGGTAAGTACAATCGATCAGGCCTTGCAGGGACAAGTGGCCGGTGTTGATGTAACAACCAATTCAGGAACTCCCGGAGGTGGAGTTATGGTACGAATCCGCGGTATCGGAACTCTCAATGATGCCAATCCTCTTTTTGTTGTAGATGGAATGATGGTAGACAACATTGACTTCCTGAACACCAGCGATATTGAATCGATGCAGGTTTTAAAAGATGCATCTGCAACTGCAATTTACGGTTCACGCGGTGCCAACGGAGTTGTCATAATAACAACTAAAAAAGGAAGCAAAAACAAAGAAGCACAAATATCATTTAATGCTTATTACGGAGTTCAGAACTTCTGGAGAAGAGCACCTTTGTGTAATTCCGAACAGTGGGCCATTCTGAATAACGAGGCACAAAATGCAGCCCTTAAACCTCCCTATCCGGGACTTGCCGATCCAAAATCACTACCGTATACCGACTGGTTTGATGAAATATCAAATAAAAACGCTCCGATTGAAAGCTATGATCTGTCTATATCTGGAGGTAACGAAAAAAACACATATTACCTAAGCGGCTCTTATCTGGATCAGGAAGGTATCGTTGATAAGTCTGATTTCACAAGAGGCTCATTCAGAGCCAACGGAACTCACCAGCCAAAAAAATGGCTTACCATAGGTGAAAATGTCACATTGGTAAGAACTGAGCAAAATCAGGTTCTTGAAGGAGATGAATGGAACAACATCCTTATCTCGGCAATGAACATGGATCCGGTTAGCCCGGTTTATAACCCTGACGGTACCTTTGCTGAAGGAATATACAACGACATAAACAACCCTGTAGCCAGATTACATTACACCAATGATGTTTACACTAATTATCAGACTCTGGCAAATATCTATGCCGACATTAAATTCCTAAATAATTTCAATTTCAAAACAAGCTACAATCTGGAATACACCTTTGGAACAAGCGATTATTTCGAACCTCAGTTTTACGTTTCACCGGTATTTCAGAACCAGCAAAGTACAATTGGAAAATACCATGACAGCAATTTCACAAGTCAGTGGTCAAACACTTTAACTTACAACAATACATTTAACGACACTCATAACCTGACGGTGCTGATTGGAGAGGAACTTTACAGCTTCCGTTCGGAATGGGACGGAATTACAGCAAACAACGTTCCAACAGATGATCCTGCCATCAGATATATTGATAATGCAACAGGAGCAACAAGTGCTGTTACATACGGCAGTGCATATGAAGTAAAGCAGGTTTCTTACATGGCAAGAGTAAACTACGATTACAAAGGAAAATACCTGTTTACCGGAAACTTCAGGGCTGATGCATCTTCAAAATTCTCAAAAAAGAACCAGTGGGGCTACTTCCCTTCTTTCTCTGCCGGCTGGAGACTGACAGAAGAAAATTTCCTCAAAGATATATCGTGGCTTTACAACCTTAAGTTAAGAGTGGGCTGGGGACAAATAGGAAACCAGGGTAGTGTTCCTGCATACCAGAATGTTACAACTGCATCAACAGGAATGAACTATACCTGGAGTACAACCGAAAACGGAGACGGAGCATACTTTGTTCCCGGTTCGGCATTTACAAGTTCCGGAAACGATGAAATAAAGTGGGAAACATCTACAACTACAAACATAGGGGTTGATTTCGGCCTGTTTGACGGAAAACTGAACGGTACTTTTGAATACTTCAACAAAGTAACCAGTGACATGCTTCTGCAGGTTCCTGTTCCCGGACAGGCCGGTCTGCAGGAAGCTCCATGGCAAAATGCCGGTGAGATGAAAAACAACGGTGTTGAATTCTCTCTTAACTACTCGAACCGCAACCATGAATTCAAGTATTCTATCGGCCTTATTATGTCTCATATCAACAATGAGGTAACTAGCTTAGGAAACGGTAACGAATTTATCGACGGTGCACCTTTCAGAGGAAACGCTTATCTCACACGAACTGTAGTAGGCAAACCAATTGCCCAGTTTTATATGTACAAAACCGACGGATTATTCCAGAACTGGGACGAAGTAAATGCCCAGACTGCACAAACAGGTGTTGCCCCGGGTGATGTTCGTTATGTAGATGAAGATAATGACGGAAACCTTGACTTCTTCTTCGTTGGAAGCCCGCTTCCCGATTTCACATACTCGTTCAATACAAGTTTTGAATACAAAGGTTTTGATCTCACCATGAATTTTCAGGGGGTATCGGGAAATAAAATCTTCAACGCAGCTGCCTGGTACAACCGTTCATCTTCAGCATACTGGAACCTCGACGTTGATATGCTTGACCGATGGACAGGCGAAGGCTCTACTAACGATGCACGTCATCCACGCATGAATGCAATGGACGTAAACAACGCCATGATGTCAGACAGATTCCTTGAAGACGGCTCTTACCTGCGATTCAAAACCCTTCAGATAGGATATACCATTCCGGTAAAAAAACATATCAACAAACTGAGAATATACTTTAATGCTCAGAACCTTTATACTTTTACAAAATATACAGGTCTTGATCCGGAAATCGGAACAGGATATACAGGTGGATTGGACATTGGCATTGACCGTGCAAACTATCCTCAGGCACGTCTAATGAGCTTTGGAGTTAATCTTATTTTCTAATTCGCTTAAAAATGATTATTACAATGAAAAGAAAAATATTTAATATACTGACAATAGTTGCTCTGATGACTTTTACACAGTCATGCGACAGCTACCTTGACACCCCTGCTCCCTCTCTGTCCGATGCTGTATTTTTCAGTAGTGATGATGCCGCTATTAATGCACTGGCCGGAGCATACGACCCAATGGCCTGGTATGGCAGCATGCAGCTCGACGACTGGGCGATAGGTGACGTAACATCCGACGACGCTGAAAAAGGCGGGGAAAACGAAGGTGACCAGGCCGACATTCAGGCTTTGGCTACATTCTCGGCAAACGCAGAAAATGGTGTTATTCTGGGAAGATGGAAAGACCGCTACATTGGTATCAACAGAGCCAACAAGGTTCTTGAAGGAGTTACCGATAATGAAAAAATAAGTGAAAAAGTAAGAACAAGAGTTATTGCTGAAGCAAAATTCCTTCGTGCATTTTATATGTTCGAACTTGTTAAGGTTTTCGGAGGTGTTCCAATCGTTACCAAAGTCCTTTCTCCTTCTGAATACACTCTTCCAAGAAATACAGAAGAAGAGTGCTGGGCACAAATAGAAAAAGACTTAAAAGAGGCTATACCGGCATTACCCAGAAAAAGTGAACTACTGGATGCTGGCGAAATCGGACGTGCTTCGTGGGGAGCTGCTAAAGCTCTTCTGACAAAAGCATATATTTTTCAGCAAAAATGGAGCGAAGCCGACAAAGAAGCCGGTGAAATTATAAACTCAGGCGAATACAGCCTCGACCCCGACTATGAACATATATTCACACTTGATGCCGACAATGGCGTAGAATCGGTTTGGGACATACAGTACGGAGACTTCCAGATAGGTGGCTGGGACCGTGACAACGAAGGGACTACGGTTTGCATCTTTACCAGAGGTCGCGATAACGGAGGCTGGGGATTTGTTTGCCCTACCCAGGATCTGTACGATGCTTTTGAGCCTAACGACCCGAGAAGAGAGGCAACTATCATAAAAGAAGGTGATGTGCTTTGGGCAGGAACAGAAGATGAGGAGGAGTTTTACATTGATGCACAGAATCCTACAGGATACAACTCCCGCAAACATATATTACCCGTAAGCCAACAGGGACAAATGTCGGAAGACCCGCTTAACTGGCACTATATAAGATTTGCCGAGGTATTGTTGTGGCAGGCTGAAGCAAGAGCTCACACCGGAGGCGACTGGCAGGAGCCTCTGAATAAAGTAAGAGCTCGCGTGGGCCTGGGCCAGACACCATATTCAGACCCTCTGGAAGCCGTTTATCATGAAAGACGTGTTGAACTGGCATGTGAAGCGCACCGCTACTGGGATATAGTAAGAACAGGAAGAGGAGAAGATATTCTGGGAAAATTCGGATACTCTGAAAACAAAAAATATTTCCTTATTCCCCAGATCGAAATAAATCTGAACCCTAACCTTGAGCAGAATCCATACTAATAAGAATATCAAAAGAAATCAGAAATGAAACAATTAACTTATATACTAACACTGATTGCGGCAACATTACTGTCATCCTGTGAACCGCAAATGGATCAAGCCCCCGACCTGGGACCTTCACCATCAGGCGAAGTATCAATTAATGACGCCGCCCAGGGAGAAAACTATAAAATACTTACTGTTAATGCACAAAATGCATTTATGTATACCTGGGATTTAGGAAACGGTCTGAAAGCCCACGGCGAAACCGTTGAATCGTATTACCCATTCAGCGGCAGTTATACTATCAAATGTACTATTTCAGGAAAAGCCGGTTCGGTTACAGTTGAAAAGAACATCACTATAAACAGAACTGATCCGGACCTGGCAAGCATGCCGGGAATAAAAGAACTTACAAATTCCGGTGCCGGAAGAACCTGGGTGTTTTATCATGACAACCCTGATCCGGACGGAGCTTTCTTTTACATGACTGCAAATTATGACTGGGAAGAGTTTTGGTGGGATCCTGTTGCTGATGATTGCTGCCGCACCCCGGAAATTGCCAATGACTCTATCAGATTTGACCTGAACGGTGCTTTTAATTATACCGTATATCATAATGGTGAAGCTAACAAAGGTACTTTCCTTTACAATGAGGAAAACGGAACCCTTCAACTGGTTGATGCAAACCTCCCTTATTTTGAAATAAATGAAGAAGAAGGTCTTTTGAATCAGGATGCTTTCGCCACAGGCCTGTTTATGATAAACATGCTGAACGACACCCAGCTACGGCTATGGCAGGACCAAACAAGTGATGATTACGATTATGGCTGGATGTGGGTTTTCACTCCTGCCCAGACCGACTAACAGGCAACTACAGTAAACATCTAAATTAACACTCCTTTTTTAACGAGGATGTCCAAAAAGCCGTCATTGGCAACGGAGTGAAGCCTGCTTGCCCGACTATGCCGGTCTGGCAGGCTTCGTTCCCAAAATAATCGGGATAAGCAGTTCCTCCTAGCAATGACGTAACTGTTTTACTTTTTGGATACCCTCGTTTTTGCCTATCTTTAGTTTTAATTTAAAAATACAATTATGAAAACAAGCCCTGTCAGTTATATATCCGGTTGTCTTGTTGTGATTTTCATAATATTCTTCCTGCCGTTGTCTACTCACGCCCAACACTATCCCTTCCCCCGGCACACCTCATACTATAACCACATAAAACCATCGCAATACACACAGGATGAACTAGACGAACACGTAAAGTTGTTTTACGACAAGTGGAAAAGCCTGTATCTGAAAAACGGATGTGAAAAAGATCAGTATTATATTTTCTTCGACAGTGATAATACTATTACTGTATCTGAAGCAATGGGATATGGAATGATGATCATTCCAATGATGGCAGGATATGATCCCGATGCAAAAGAGTATTTCGACGGATTATTCAGGTACTACAAAGCTCACCCGAGCAGTAAAACACCTCATCTGATGGCCTGGAAACAAATTGAAGGTTGTGTCGATGCCGACGGCAATGACTCCGCTTCTGACGGAGATATTGATATTGCTTTCGGGCTCCTGCTTGCTCATCAACAGTGGGGAAGCACAGGTGAAATTAATTATTTATATCATGCAAAATTAATAATGGATGATCTTACAGGCAATTCGGCTGCAGAAGGAGATATCAATCAGGACATAAGCACTGTAAAATTAGGCGACTGGGTTACTTCCGGTGAATACATGAATTCGACACGCACATCTGATTTTATTACTGACCATTTCCGTGTTTTCTCCTGTATTTCTGAAGACAGCACAATCTGGGATGGTGTAATTGACAAATGTTATGACCTGGTTGCAAAAATGCAAACTGATTTCAGTCCGCAAACAGGTTTGTTGCCCGACTTTATCATTAATGCCGATAATAATCCGGAACCTGCTAACCCCGATTTCCTTGAGGGTGAACTCGACGGACAATATTACTACAATGCATGCCGCGATCCATGGCGTCTTGGCACCGATTACCTAATTTCCGGAGATGTAAGGGCTCTGAATGCTGTAACAAAAATAAATAACTGGCTTTATGAAAAAACCGGAGGTGACATTTCGGCAATTTTTGCAGGATATTACCTGAATGGTGACAAAGCCGCAAACTGGACCGACATAGCATTTACTGCTCCGTTTACAGTTGGAGCAATGCTTGATTCAACAAAACAACAATGGCTGAACGATCTTTATTCAAACATCCTGTATGCTAAAACTGCTGATGCCGGATACTACGGCAATACAATAAAACTCCTTTCAATGCTGGTAATATCCGGGAACTACCTCACTCCCACTTGTGACTTATACAATACTGTAAATGAAAACTTAACAGACAATAAAATCAGAATTTACCAGAAACTTACAACTGGCAACATAACAATAGAACACGGCATTACTTTAACCGGTCAGGATCTTTACATAAAAGTATTCAATATTTCCGGGAATGTAGTTTATAATCAAAAGCTTAAAAATTACGGAACAACCGACATATCTATCCCCTGTGAAACTGCCGGCATTTATTTAATCACTATTTTCAACAAACACGGAACTGTTTTAAAAACCCGAAAGATTGGAATTAACAACTAAAAACTTTTTATTTTAAAAACCCGCCACACAATACGAAACAAGCTGCTCCCAATCAACGGGAACATCATCTGCATTAAAGCTTATTCCGTATATTCATACACTATTGAGATTAACATTTATTTCACTTATCATGGCACAAACGAACACAAATCACACAACAACACATATTCATTATCCTTTGGTAACAGGTACAAAACAACAGAATATCCATTTGTACTTTAACATATCTTTCCCGGGTATATCTGTTTTTATCACATCGGATCACTACCCGCAGTTACTGGTAAACACCTGAAACACTATACGTTTTACAACTTAAATATTGCAATTAAAGATTTCAGCTGTTCGGCCTGAAGCGATAAGTCCTTAGCTGATTCTGCCATGTTTTTAGACATCATTGAGCCCTGATCTGTTATTTCTATTAAGTCGGTTACCGATGAATTTATGTTAAGGACCACATCCTTTTGCTCCTTACTTGTATCTACAATATTTTTTACGTTCTCTTCACTCTGTGTTATTTCAGGTATGAGATTATTAAGTTTTTGTTCTGCTGCTTTAGAAATATCCGTTCCTGTTTTTGACAGGTTTTTTATTTCGTCCGAAGCAACTCTGGACTTATCAGCAAGTGCCCTGATCTCCTTGGCAACAACACCAAATCCTTTTCCTGCATTGCCACTTCTTGTAGCCTCTATTGCTGCATTTATCGACAATAAATTAGTTCGTTCGGCTAAATCGGTTATAATTTTAATCTTCTCATTGATATCCAGGATTGTACTTACAAACATCTGATTACTTTCTTCCATCTCAATTATCGATTTCGCCGAAATCTTACCTGTTTCTTCTGCTTTATCAGCATTAATAATTATTGAATTCAACAAATGCTGTATTGATTCAGCAATATCTTTTGTGGTTTGCACCTGTAGCTGAATACTGTTTTTAAGGCTATTTGAAATCTCTGACAACTGGTGCCCGGCCTTTAGTATTACCGAAGAAGAACTTTGTATTTTTTTAATTATTTTGATGAAATTATTGTTTATCTCATTTATATAAACATTCAACTCCCCTATTTCATCTTTTCTGTCTTCCGGCAATTGAAAACCAATTTTTTTGTCAGATATTTTTCTCATTGCCCCAATTACCTTTTTAATAGGAGTTATTATTGACATGCTGATAACGACAGAAACAACAGTAAATACAACAACACCTGCAATTATCAGAATAAAATAGATATTTCTCGATTGTTTATTGTTTTTATCTATTTCCGCAAAATGGTTCTTATTATGTTTTTTACTATTAATCTCTAACTCTTTGAGACTTTTATCCAGTTTCTGATATAACGATATCATCCGGGTAATCTTATCATTAACCTCATTGGTAAAGCTCTCGTTTATCATACTCTCGCTAACACTTTTAGCGAGAGTATAATAGTTGTTAAACAACCGAGAAAGACTATCTGTATAACTTTTATTACCAGTTTTTTCTCCTAATAATTTTATTAAATCATTAAACCTTTTTGAAACGGCATCTGCTTCCTGAAACTTCTCAGTATCTTCAGCAGCAACAGCGTCCTGCAAAGTTTTTTGTATTACAAATAATTCATGGTTCAATTTTAAACTTATCTCAATATTAGGAATATAGATTTTTTTTGTTTGATCCAGTAATAAATTGTTTTTGTTTGTATAATATGCCGATATAAAAAAGCTGCTTATAAAAATAATGACAAACAACAGTGGAAATATCAGCATTTTATATTTTAATCTTAAATCTTGCAACATTGTACCTATGTTTTATTTAACTGTAATAACTTTCACTCCGGAAGTGTTTGTATTTTTAGAAACATATCCAATGGCTCCTACATGATTTTTAA
>JAADEM010000052.1 GCA_013153405.1 Chlorobiota bacterium | reverse complement strand
AAACAATGCAAGGCTAGTAAAATTAATACCACAACCCTACAAACAAAACTTCAGAAAAGATTGCAGCCTGTTGTTCGACGGATACATTATGAATCAACGCATTCAAAGCACAGAATGTGTTAATATGGCAGGGAAAGATATTGAGATAATATTCTCGCTGAAAAAAGTTCAAAGAATTAATGAAGTTTATATCGATTTATTAACAGATAATAAACGTTGCGTATTTCCTCCGTCCAGAATTACTGTTTCCATTTCTCTAAACGGAACAAAATACAGAAACCAACAAGTTTTTACCATTACTGATCCGTTTTCTGTTCCCGAAGGAAGGTCACACTCTTTATACAGAATAAAAATACCCGGCAAAACATTATATGTAAAAATAAACCTTACCAATCCGGGGCCTTGTTCTGAAAACTCATCCAAACCGAAAGAAGATTCGCGAATTATTGTTGATGAAATCGGGGTCCTTTAGCTCTCAGAAAACTTAATCTCTACCTTATATCCACTGAAATTATTCATATTTAAAGCTTTTCCGTTATCAAAAATAAGATACTGCCCTTTTATTCCTGATAAAATCCCCTTTATGCTTTTTTCTTTCTCGAAACTAAAATAGGCGGGTGACGGAATAACCTCAGGAACAGGATAATTAAATTCATAAATCTCATCATCATCAATAGAATACTTTTTTAATTCTGTCGGTAATAAATCCAGTGCCCTCTTCTTCTCATCGGACAGATTTATGGAAAAGTCTCCCGAAGAAACTGCCATCATTTGCTTCCAGTTTGTTTTATCAGCAAAAAAATCCTTAAGAAACACCTCAATAACTCCCGCAATATGCCTGTTGGGAGTACGTGCTATTTTAACAGCCTTAATTGCCCCCTGATCGATCCACCTTACAGGAATCTGATGATGACGTGTTACTCCAACCTTTAATCCGGATGAAAGCGCCAGGTAAACATAGTGCGGTATCAGACAATGCTCTTCAGACCATTTAATATCTCTGGCTATTCCAAGATGTGCTTTACATTTTTCAGGATAGAAAAGACACTCTTCCGCTTCGGGTGCTGTATGATAACAGTTTCTGCATATTGCTTTCCCTGCATATGTATGCTTTATCTTTACCCCGCATATTGTACAAAACATTTCATTAAGAAATGTAAACTGCAACTCTTTCCCAATATGGGAATTCATATCAATCACAGCATCGTTAAAGTGAAGATTATACCTGACATTATTATTTCCGTCGGGCATGCCCTTCATTTTTGACAGCACACCTTCAATCTTCATTTTTATTGCGATTTAACCTCAGATGCATTAACTATTTTATATAGTTTATCCGATCTCCGTATCCGGACATCAACCGGCATCGAAAATCTCTCTCCCTTAACTGTTTTAGGTACTTTTTTCAGATCTACCCTGATCTCTTTTACCTTTAACTGAACAACACCTGTGGTAGGACCGGTTATCAACACCTCATCCCCAACCGAAAGGTCCTGCGTTTCCATCTGAAATTCAGCAACCTTAATTTTAGGAAAATAGTTCATCCCTTTCCCGATATAAATTTTCTTTTTAGTTGCCCGCGAACCATAATTACGACTCCACTCTCCCAATCTTTGACCAAGATAATATCCATTCCAGAATCCGCGATTGAAAACAGTAGCCAGCCGCCTGTTCCAGTCATCAATCTTTTCATCAGTAAATGTGTCGTCAGCTACGGCATTAATTGCCTCATCATAACATTCACACACCGTTTTAACATACTCGGCCGATCTTGCCCGTCCTTCAATTTTAAGAACCCTTACTCCTGCATCCAGAAGAATATTCAGGAAGTGAATCGTTTTAAGATCTTTAGGTGACATAATATACTCATTATCAACCTCAAGTTCCTGACCGGTTTCTTTTTCTGTAACAACATATCCACGCCGGCAAGGTTGAAGACATGCACCCCTGTTTGCAGATGAATTTAACTGATGTAAACTCAAATAACACTTTCCTGAAACAGCCATACAAAGAGCTCCGTGAGCAAACATCTCTATCTTTATAAGCTCTCCTCGGGGCCCTCTTATACCATCATTTTGTATGTTATTATAAATCTCTTTTACCTGTTCTACATTGAGCTCTCGTGCCAAAACAACTACATCGGCAAACTTACTGTAAAACTTAAGCGACTCGGTATTTGATATATTAACCTGTGTAGAGGCATGAACCTCGACTCCGATAGAATTAGCATAGTTTATGGCTGCCTGGTCCGAAGCGATTATTGCTGTTACTTCATTTTCTTTTGCAGCATCTATTACCTTCCGCATCAACGGAAGTTCCTTATCGTATATTACCGTATTTACGGTTAAATATGTCTTTATATTATTTTCTTTACTTATGGCAACAATCTTCTCCAGATCGTCAATTGTAAAATTATTCGACGATTTTGCCCGCATATTTAACTGCTCAATGCCAAAATATACAGAATCGGCATTCCCCTGAATGGCTGCCATCAATGATTCATAGGAACCCACAGGAGCCATTAGCTCAACATCTTCCCTTTTAATTTTCTTTCCCATCAAAATATTAATTCAACTCTTAATAACCAATTTGTATATAAAATGTTTATTCTATAGTGAGACTTTTGCTTTTATGTAGTTCTCCAGTTCATCGAGCATCGAATCAACCGAGAATCTTTCCACAACCATTTGATAGGCTTTTTCAACATCATACTCCGGTAACTTATTCGTAAGAAAATTATAAATAGTTCTTTCCAGCGATAAAGCATCGGCTGGAGGTATTAGAAAATTTGCTTCCTCATTTTCAAAAATATCACTAACCCCATTAATATTACTACAAATTACCGGAACTTTTGAGGCCATAGCTTCCAGCAACACATTTGGCATTCCTTCATACAACGAAGGCAACACAAATAAGTCAGCAGAAGCTAATAGAGGATTAATATCATTTCTGAAAGGAAGAATAAACATGTTATTTTCCAGGCCCAGCTTCTTAATCAAAGCTTTTAACCTCTTCTCCTCACGCCCTCTTCCGATTATAAAAAAATATGTCCCGGGTAGTTTCTTACAAATGCCGGATGCCGCTTTTATCAGATATTTATATCCTTTCTGAGAAGATAACCTTCCAATGGAAACTATAATCTTCGGATCTTCCCCCATATCACCGGCAACAGTTGAAAAATCAAATTTGTTTTCTGCTTTGGGAGGAAGCTCAACTCCGTTGTAAATTACTTTTACAAAATCAGAAGGCCACCAATTATAGGAATCATATATTTCTTTAATTGTTTTTGTGTTGGTAAATATTCCTTTGCTGAAAGCTGAGTAAATTATCTTATGTTTTATATTCTTTTTCAGCAATTTTACACCATGGCGGGCTATAATAACAGGAGTATGAGTAAACCTTGTCACAACGCCCGCTATCAGAATATCTCTGTTCTGAAGACCTATAATAACATCCGGTTTAAAATCATTTATGGCTTTGGCCAGATTAAAAGCTCCACGAATACTGATATCAGATCTCACTCTGACCTTATATGTCGGTATATTGTTTTCAGAAGCACGCTTTTCAATAACAGAGCCGGGATAACTGCCAATAGCAACATCATAACCACGGGCTTTCAGACCTCGGGCTGCAAGTATCATCCACTTTTCACCTCCCCCCCATTTGTTTTTTCCTATTGAATTTGTAAGCAGTATTCTCATTATTGTAATAACCGAAAATATATGTGTACTTGCAAAATTGCAGAACCCATATTTAAGTAATTGGCGCAAAAATAATTTAATTAATTGACTAAAACTAATAAGTAACAACTGAGCCCGGAATAAATCACACATACAGAACTGTAAAAAATTAATCGGTTTACTGACAATACAAATTTTTTAGTGGAAATGACTCTTTCTCTTGTTTTCATAATCACTTACTCTTTTTATCTTTATCCATTGTTTGTATTATATTATTAAAATTCACATGTCCACTACCCGATTTTATAAGATTTTAATTACTGTAATGTTATTCCGGACAATTCCCACATACGGACAAAATCTTTTAAATATCATAAACAAGTCGGAAAAGGCAGCTTTAACAATTGAGGGCTACAGTGATGCCAACAGAATAAACGATATAGCATCCGGTTTTTTTATAAGTGCCGATGGCCTTGCTGTTACCAAGGCAAGTATTTTCTACAATAGTGATTCGTTAATTATAAAATTACGAAACGGCAAAATACTTACACCCCAGAAAATAATCGCGGTACATCCGTACGCAAACCTTGCAATAATAAAAGTTGAACGCCAGCGTCGCCAGAAAGATTTCGCATTTTTACAGACATCAAGAAGTACGATTTCAGCTTCCCGGGAGGTCTTAATATTTTGTGACCCGTCTAATGTGGAAAACGGAATTACCGTTGAAAAAATAAAAAAGACCGGCGATTTTCTCCTCATCAGACGGCATGGTTTTATTGCCCCAAATCTGGGCCCCGGCTCTTTTGGTGCGCCAGCAATCACCCCAAACGGAAAAGTTATCGGAATTTACGGAAGTGATGAAGAGTTCTTTTCGGGTATAATTTTTTCATCCCATATTCTTAACGACTCCCTATGGGTAAACGTTAACATTGACATAAATGATAAAACATCTGTTAAAAACGCAAAAAATATTCTTACCCCATATCTCAATCATGGCATACTTTTTTATTTGAGTGATAAATACGCGGAAGCTGCCAGAGCATTTTCCAAGCAAATAAAAATTGAACATAACTCATATTTACTATACTGCCTGAGAGCTTTAGCAAGGTATAAATATAACAACACACAGGGTGGAAATTCTGACATTGAAAGTGCTTTCCGTTTAAAACCTGATTGTTTTCTGGCTCATTATGTCAGGGGTTTGCACTTTCATGACACAGGTAATAATAAGGAAGCATACAAAAACTTTGAAGAATGTATTAAAATAAATCCTGCTTTCACACCGGCAAAAGTTGAACATGCCCGGCTCGAATGGAAGTTATACAACAACATAAGAAAAGCTTTTGATGAGTTTAATGATGTAATAGAACAGGATTCCCTAAATGGAGATGCTTTTTATGAAAGAGCTCGTTTGTCATTACAATTTTCAAGTAATAAAGAACTCGCTTTCGAAGACCTCAACCGGGCAATATATCTCGATCCTTCATTGCCGGGGGTTTTTTCGTTACGCGGAATTATGAAGTTATCAAATCATGATTTTCAGAATGCCATTTCCGACTTTACCAAGGCCATAGAATATAATAAGAATGATGTTCATGCCTATTTCAACAGAGCTGTAGCCTACTTTAATATCGGCATGAAGAAGAATGCCTGTAAAGACTGGCAAAAAGCCGGAGACTTAGGCAATTATGCTGCTTTTAAATATATTTCCAGATATTGTTCCGGAGCTAACAGTCAAAAATACTGATATATTTCCTGTCAAAAGGGCAGATTGTCCAGATCTGCATTACCTCCTGTTATTATAACAGTTACTTTCTTTTTCCGGAATTTTTCAGGATGTTCAAGCATTACAGCTAATGGAACAGCTGATGAGGGTTCAACAATTATTTTCATCCTTTCCCAGATTAAACGCATAGCTTTTATTATTGTATCATCTGACGCTGTAAATATCTCATCTACATATCTCTTTATGATAGTATAGTTTATTTCGCCCAATGATGTCAAAAGGCCGTCGGCTATTGTATCAGGATTAACTGAGGGAACAAAAACATTACCATAAAACGATTTAAAGGCATCGTCGGCTCCTGAAGGCTCTGCTCCGTAAACCAACGTTTTTGCCGACATATTCTTAACTGCCAGGGCAGTACCGCTGATAAGTCCTCCGCCACCTACCGGAGCCATAACGATATCAGGAGTTACAACATCCTGAATTTCCAGTGCTGCAGTTCCCTGCCCGCAAATTACATTAAAGTTATTGTAAGGATGAATTACCGTTGCACCGGTATTTTTTACCACTTTTTGCAATGTTGTTTCTCTGGCTTCAAGCGTAGGTTTACAGAATGTTATCTCAGCGCCATATCCGGCTACCGCTTTTTTCTTTATTTCCGGAGCATTTTCAGGCATAACAACATAAGCCTTTATGCCTTTTATTTTTGCGGCAAGTGACAAAGCTGCGGCATGATTTCCGGATGAATGTGTCGCAACACCGTTTTTCAGAATACTCTCTTTTAAGCTGAAAACGGCATTACAGGCTCCCCTGAATTTAAAGGCCCCGGCTCTCTGAAAATTTTCACATTTAAAAACAACATCGGCTCCGGTAATCGAATTAAGAGTCTGAGATGAAAGCAATGGTGTGTTATGTATATACCCTTTTATTCTTTCTCCGGCCTCTTTTATATCTGTAATATCAGGAATTCTGTATTCTGTCACTTTAAAATCGTATTAATAAAAAAGGATGTCCAGAAAGTAAAAAATTAACGTCATTACGAGAATTCACCTCAAATTTTTGGGGTATAATGAGTAAATGACGAAATATCAGCGTCATCGCGATAAGCGCGAGCGAAGAAGCCTGCCTGCCGAAAACTCGGCACAGGCAGGCTTCACTCCATTCGAAATGACGACTTTTTGGACATCCTCATATAGATAAATAAATATCAAAATCACATCAAAGAATAAACAACCGTCAGTCCGGCCATAACAACGGATACCATTGTCATAAGTTTAATCAAAATATTGAGTGAAGGACCGGAGGTATCTTTAAGAGGATCACCTACGGTATCTCCTACCACTCCTGCCTTGTGAGCTTCACTTCCTTTTCCACCGTAGTTACCTTTTTCAATATACTTTTTGGCATTATCCCAGGCCCCACCGGCATTGTTCAGCATACTGGCAAGTGTAAAACCTGCAACCAGACCTCCAACCAGTAATCCAACCACTCCGGCAACACCAAGTACAACCCCCACCAGTACAGGCACTGCTATTGCAAAAAGCGACGGAAGCAGCATTTCTCTCTGGGCTCCCTTTGTTGATATTGCTACGCATCGTGCATAATCAGGAATTGCTGTTCCTTCCATAATACCCGGTATTGTTTTAAACTGGTGTCTGACTTCGTCAACCATTGCTCCGGCGGCACGTCCTACTGCTTTCATTGTCATAGCACTGAAAACAAAAGCCATCATGGCACCAAGGAACAATCCTCCTAATAGCATAGGGTTGAAAAGCGACAAATCATATGCCTGAACAAAATCGTGAATGGATGCAGCTGATAATTTAACTGCCTTTTGCCCTTCGGCAACTGCCGGTGCTATATCGTTATAAAAAATGGTATTTCCTATCTGGGTAAAACCGTCATGGTCTTTTGCCAGTCTTCCAAGCCATAAGCGAACCTCTTCCATATAAGCTGCAAGCAAAGCCATTGCTGTAAGAGCTGCCGAACCGATGGCAAAACCTTTACCTGTAGCAGCTGTGGTATTGCCAAGCATATCAAGTGCGTCAGTTCTTTTTCTCACCTCTTCAGGAAGGTGTGCCATCTCGGCATTTCCACCTGCATTATCAGCAATCGGGCCAAATGCATCAGTAGCCAGTGTTATACCAAGAGTTGAAAGCATTCCGACAGCAGCAAACCCAATTCCGTAAACACCAAGTGCAAAATCCTGAAATCCTCCGGCAAATCCGTAAGCTGCAATAATTCCAAGTACAATGGTTACAACAGGAATCCATGTAGAGTACATTCCCACTGCAAGTCCGTCAATAATTAGTGTTGCAGGACCTTGTTGTGCCTGCCTAGCTATTCCCTTGGTAGGAGGATATTCATCAGAAGTAAAATACTCCGTTCCCTGTCCTATTATGACTCCTGCAATTAAACCTGAAACCACAGAACCTAATACTCCCCACGTAATCCATCCGGCATAAGCCATAAGAGCCACAGCTCCTAATATGAACAAAGTACTGCCTCCTGTACCGAAAAACAGCGCTCTTAAAAGAGCTTTCTGAGTGGCAGATTCTTTTGTACGAACAAGATATATACCAAGAATTGAAAGTATTATTCCTATAGCGGCCACAAGCATCGGTGCAATAATTGCAGTTTCCTGATCCATTCCAGCAGCCAACGGAAGTGCCGCTCCTAAAGCTGCAGTAGCAAGTATCGAACCGGCATACGACTCATACAGGTCGGCTCCCATTCCTGCAACATCACCAACATTATCGCCAACATTATCGGCAATAGTGGCAGGATTACGCGGATCGTCCTCCGGTATTCCGGCTTCTACCTTACCTACCAGATCGGCACCCACATCGGCAGCCTTAGTATATATTCCACCACCAACACGGGCAAACAGAGCCTGGGTGGAAGCACCCATACCGAAAGTAAGCATTGTTGCTGTTATTTCGATAAATTTGGTATGTTCTGTTGTTCCGGCATGAACAAATGTTAATCCCATAAATTCAAATCCGTTTTGCATATTTTCCGGTGTGTAAACCAGATTGTTTAATATAAGCCACCAGATGCTGATATCAAGCAGCCCAAAGCCTACAACCACAAGCCCCATAACTGCTCCGCTCCGGAAAGCAATTTTTAATCCCTGATTTAGAGATTTAGATGCTCCGTGAGCTGTTCGGGCTGATGCATAAGTAGCTGTTTTCATACCCAGGTATCCGCATAATCCGGAAAAGAAACCTCCGGTTAGAAAAGCAACAGGGACAAACGGATTTTGTATCCCGAGATAAGCAAGTATCAAGAGAATAACAACAAGAACCATGAAAACAATGAATACAACTCTGTACTGCCGGTTCAGATAAGCCATGGCCCCGTCTCTGACATGTTTGGCAATTTCTTTCATTTTATCATTGCCTTCGGAATTTTTCATCATTGAACGGAAAAATATCCATGCAAATGTTAATGCCGTTAATGATGCAACAGGGATAATCCAGAAAATAGAATCATTCATAGAGAAAAATTTTTGGTTAGTACTAAATTATAAGAAAAAAATATCATTCAAATAATATTGTGCATACATAATAAGAAGTTTACTAAAATAGAAAATTGTCTATGAATATTAAAATTAACAGGTTTAATTTTATATAATAAAAGATAAAGAACCGGTTCCAAGGTATTAACATAGAAACTCATTT
>JAADEM010000170.1 GCA_013153405.1 Chlorobiota bacterium | reverse complement strand
CGTTTTTATGTAGTTTTATTTTTATCATTTATTAAAAATTTATCCTTTCCCGGAATATTCCTCTTTACGGTACGGACAATTCCTGCTCCGGCAATACCTGCATTCGGTCTGCTTGAATTTTACCTTTTCACCTGTTCCGATTATTCCCGAAAGCGATTTAACGGGATACATCATGCCTGAAGAAGTGAGAGTAATGCCCAGGAAACCTTCAGGCAACAAACCCAAAAGCTTTTCCTGCTCCTCCACCGGCCATCCGCAGTTACCGGGACTTATGGTGTTAGTTACTTTTCCGTTACCAAGGCCAGAAACCTTATCCCGAATATATCCTGCAGCTTTGCTTACTGCCAGTGTCGCAATAATATCCAGTATATATCCATTAAGATAATCATCGCTATTGCTTTGTGTTTCAAGAACCTCATTGAACTCCCTGCTTACAGTACAGGCAAACACAGCGGTTCTATTCACCGATAATAGCATCAATGCAACATCCCTGCCCACATTAAATTCCGAATCATTAATTTGTAGTGAATTACCTTCAAACACAGAAGGATAAACGACATATCCTGAAAGTACCATTTGCTCCTTAACGTAATCAAGAAGGTTTGCTGCCAGCCCGGTAAAATAATCATCTGTATCACCTGATGCCATATACTGTACGATATCACCGGGCTTAATACCCAGATCACGGACTTTATTTTTAAAAACAGCAGGTTCAGCCATTTACAGAAGCTTTTGATTTGAATAACTTATGAAGCTCTCCGGGAGAGTATTCATCGTTAAAGATAATCAATTCACTCCTGCCGTCATACTTTTCAATCGGAGTAATTTCATACATCCCGTAAGTGGCCTGCACCGCAATTGTTTCTCCTTCTTTTGTGTTCACAAACCCCTTGATCCTCTGACTTGAAGATAATATCTCCTCAATAAACTCTTTAAGGCCGTTCTTTGTAATTTTATCGTGTACTCTCAACACTGTGAGTCCAATCTCAGGCTTGTTGCCGGCCTTCAGTTTCAGGAATTCCTCCTTCGATGTTAATGATGTACGGCTGTTGATCAATTCTTCAAAATCTATCTTTCCGTATGTGGTCTCCGTTATATCCGCATAGGGATTCCATTTTTTCAGAACATCCAGAACATCTTTATCGTAGTTCACTCCGGCAAGATCGGTTTTGTTTACTACCAGTTTATCGGCTACCAGGACCTGATGCCGGAAGCGGGGCATAATTTTAAAAGTTTTAGGAAAGTTTACAGCATCAATAACCGTAACTATATTCCGGAGAATGACTTTATCCTTTATTCCGTAAGCATTCAGTATCTGCGCCACACTCACCGGATCGGCAAGCCCCGACGATTCAAGAAAAATCACCTCAGGTTTGTACTCAACAGAAAGCTTTTCAAGAAGATGAGTGAAATTGCTTAACTGACATACACAGAACACCGAACCATTGTTTATCTCCACGAGCTTAAAATTATCTACAGCATTTTTCAGGTCAGTACCATCGATTCCGCTTGGCGCAAATTCATTCTGGATAACAGCAATCCTTTTCCTGCTGCCATATTCGGTCAGAAGATTCTTGAGCAACGATGTCTTTCCGCTGCCAAGCCATCCGGTTATTATGAAAAACGGAATCATAAATTAAAAGTTTACAGGGGTTCAGGATTAAAGTATTAAATAGCTCTATGGTTTGTTGGTTCTTGGTTCTTGGTTCTTGGTTTTTGGTTTTTGGTTTGTTGGTTCTTGGTTCTTGGTTTGTTGGTTTTTGGTTTCTGAAACTTATAAACACATCAACCTTAAACCAAACAACTTACTAACAAAAAACTATCAACTCAAAAACCGTCCCCAAATCATCTATCGTACTCCTTTTTTATTCATATACTCTTCTATTTTTGCCTGAATTTCGTTTATAGGAGGAATGTGTGATATGAACTCTTTGTTTCCTTCTATCACAAGTGTAGGCAGGTTACGGACACCAAGTGTAGCCATCATTCGTACACCTTCCTGTGTCAGAATATTGTATTCACGGCAAATGACCTTGCTGCCGTATGGCTCACAGGCAACTTCGGCTGCTTTAAGCATATACTGGCAAGCAGCACATGATTTGGCATTTAGAGTAACCACATCAACCACCACCTTATCATCCTGCCAGTGGTCTGTAAGATCAAGCGGCTCAACCTCTTTCTGAACTGCCTCCGAGGCCCTGAGTTCACCCTGGCGCAGCTCATCGTGAACAAGTTCGGCAACCGCCTGCATATTTTTCACAGGTGTATCCATCGGAATATCACAGCCGGGAGCAAGCAGGAACCCTTTCTTCCCACCAATGTCCATACAGGTAAGAGCATCACGCTGACACTCCTCTTCGGTTCCCATAAGCAAAGAAACAGTAAGCTGAATATTACCTCCGAAAGAGACTCCTTTTGCAAGACTTACATCCCTGACATAATCAAGCGGAATATTCTCGTCTATCGAAATATTATCCGGCTTACAATCGCACATTGCCTCTATGTTCTGCTTTGCATTTCCGCAAACAAAAAATGAACTTAAAACACTCTGGTTCCTGATACTTTCAAAAACCTCATTAGCATACGGCTGTACAAACTCTTCAAAAGATCCCGGATCAATCTGACTTGTCATCGGATCAACAATAGCAACAACATCAACACCTGTTTTAATATATTCATCAGCCATAAATTGACACACTTTCGTAGTAAACTGCATAAGCTCATGAACATAATCAGGTTCCATCATCAGTTTCATAAAAATATCAGTACCCAGAAGGTGAAGAGCAAGAGTAAAAGGTCCTGTTATCAGGCCATACAAGGCAATATCAGGATGTTGCCTGCGAAGTTCAGCAGCAGTTTCCATTACCATCTTTATCCTTCCGTCGTTAATATCCGGGATTGAAATATCTTTCAGTTCTTTTCCTTCGGCTAAAGGATGAGAAATTACGGCCGGAGGATTGTCATCCACCCAGTTAAGCTTACACCCCATTGCCTCCGCTTCAATCTGCAGGTCAAACACAACCGGAATACCATCGGCTCTGTACAGTTTAATTGCTTTATCAATACCTTTTATTATATTTTCTTTTGACTGAAGGTATTCCGTAGCCGTCAGCCCCAGCAGTTTTCCCGCATGACATCCAACAAACGGTACCCACGGAATTCGATGCACCTCTTCAATCTTAAATGCTTTTTTTACCAGTTCTTTGCTGTTCATATGTTAAGTTGGTTTTATAATGATTTATCCTTCGGAAGAATAAAGCGGTTTTACATAACAAAATACCATAACAGTGATTCCCAACATAAAGCCGGGGTTACCATTACGCTCCCATAAGCATATTTGCTCTCTCTATTACTCCCTGAGGATCGGGACTGTAAAAATCAGCATTTATCTTATCACAATATTCCTGTGAAACCGGAGCTCCACCGACAAATACCTTTTGTTCGGGATTCATCTTTTTTATCTCGGCAACAATCTTTTCCATATTTCGCATAGTAGTTGTAAGCAAAGCAGACAAGCCGACAAGGCTTCCCGGATTAGCTTCGAGCGCTTCTATAAACTGACCGGATTTAACATCGGTACCAAGATCTATAACTTCGTAACCATTACCTTCAAGCATCATTCCAACAAGATTTTTACCGATATCATGAAGATCTCCTTCTACTGTCCCCAGAATGAATTTTCCTTTACGCTGTACTTCTCCCGAATTAAAATACGGTCGTAAATGTGTCATTCCCGCTGTCATTGCTTTGGCTGACATTAAAACCTGAGGAACAAAAACTTTGTTTTCGCGAAACTTCACCCCTACAATTTCCATTCCCACGATAAGCCCCTTTTTAAGTATGGTATCTGCATCAACACCTTCTTCAAGGGCTTGTTTTACAAGTTCATCGGCACCAAGCCGGCCTTTCATATTTGGCGGATAAGGTGACTTCTCATTTATTTTGCCGAATTCCACACACTCGGCTATCTGTTTTAAAATTTCCATAACGAAAAATTTTTATGTTAGGTTTCTCTGATTATCAGCTTTGGCAGAATCACATGCTGTTCCATTTTATCTTCTGGACATCTCTCATACATAGCTTCAAGTTTCCGAGTCATTTCTCCGTAACAACAATCAACAGCGGTAATTCCGGGATTGAAATACACCAGCAGTTCCGTATTTCCGTAATTTACAACCGAAACCCTGCCGGGCACATCAATTTTCCAGTCTTTTAGCTTACGTAATATCCTGATGGAGTCAACATCTTTATAACACAGTATTCCTCCTATCCGGTGTTCTACAATAAACCCCGGAGTAATTTTTTTATGATGATCTATACTTAGAACTTTTCTGTTATAAATAGTTTCCCCGTAGTGGGTAAAAGTGGAAAACATAGATTCGGCCACCATATTAACACCTGACCAAGCTGGATCCTTCACAAAAAGAAAGTTCCCTTTGTTTTGTCCTGCAAGATATTCTGCAGCCCTTTTTACTCCCAAGTCGTAACTTTGAATGACATAATTAAAAGCTGAACCGGCCATAGTATTGTCGACAAGAAATATTTTTGTATTCCCTCTTCTTAACCGGTTATAATAATCAGCAGTCAGAGCCTCATTAAAGTTAGGCACAATAAAGAGAGAGTCATAGCCCTTTTGTATAAGAGAGCTTACAAGCCTCATTTCCTCGTCTGGATTGTTGTAGTGAAGATAATATTCAAGCTCCATCCCCTTTTTATGTGCAACAGACAACAGCTCGCCTATTAACTGTTCCATATTTGCTGAATACAATGGAAGAATAACTCCCCATTTGTTTACTTTCTGCTCTTCTGCCTTTACAAATGATCCCTTTCCCAAAATCTGTACAATAAGTCCGGCTTCGGCAAGATTCTTTAATACGATTTTGGCGGTCTCTCTTGACACCTTATGTTTGCTGATTATTTTATTAATGGAGTCGATTTGCTGTCCGGGCAAATACCGGCCCGAATATATATCCGACATGTAACTGTTTACAAGCCTTTTATAGATGGGCATATGTTTCTTATCCTCCATTACTTCTGTTTGATTATGAATGTAAAAGTAAAATATTCTACACACAAAACATCACACCACATCACACTTTGTTGCAAATAATCACACTTTATTAAGCCTGAGAATAATTAATTATTTTTCAGTAAGGATAGCGTTGCCTTCATAAAGCAGACAAGTATCAGGATCCAGAATTACTTTTTCCGGTTTTTTATCAAGTGGAATATTTAATGTCTGTATACGACTATTTAACCGTAAATTATATTTTAAAAAGTCATTTTCTGTTCTGATGCCTATCCTGAGCGGAATATGAAAAATATAATTCTGCTCCTGCCCAATGATTACCGTCAGAAGCTTTTTTTCAGACGAATAACTCCAACTACCTTTCAATACCGGAATTTCAGGTTGTCTGAGCCATTGATAGAAAAACTGACCGAGGTCTTTCCCGGTTGTTTCCTCCATTATCTTTTTGAAATCCGTTGTTGTCGCCGATTTATTCCTGTACTGCCGGTAATATTTTCTTAATCCTTCGAAAAAACCCTTATCCCCAGTTTCACATCTCAGCATATGCAGAAACCAACCTCCTTTTTCATAGGTGTTTGTGCTCAATAACCTGGAAATATCACTGACAACGGGATAAGTAACCAACATTGTATCAATCACCGGCAGTGGTCTATAATGCAGATATCGTATAACATTTGCCCTGTCCAGAATAAGACCTTTGTCCATCTCCGGCTTACCATATTTCTTTTCAATATAAACGTGAGTAATGTAAGTTGCAAAACCTTCACTCAGCCACGCCTGCGACCAGTCGCACTCAGTAACCGAATTGCCGAACCACTGATGCACATGCTCATGTACAACAAGACGTTCAGTTCTCTTTGGTGCAGCAAAAACAGAATTCTCAGAGTAGAAAATCACACTTGCATTCTCACATCCTCCATAACGCGTTGTAGACTGCACATTGGCCGCTTTCTCGTACGGATAAGGGCCTATGAGACTGTCGAGAAAGGTTAATGCAGGAAGAGCGACAGAGAAGGCCTTAAGGCCTTTCCCCCGGTTTTGAGGGTATACCCAGCTTTCGACCGGTATCGTGTCTTTAAACATCCCCACTGTATCAACAGCAAAATCAGCTGCCGCAACAACCATTATTTTGGTAGACAACGGCACATTCTCTTTCCAGCGAGTTAATGCCACAGAGTCATTCAGCATTTTCCGTTCCACAAAAGCTCCGTTTCCTGCAACTTTGTAATGAGAAGGTGCTTCAACAATCCATTCAATCGTTGCTTTATCGGCAGGATGATCAACACAGGGAAGCCAGCAGCGTGCCCTGTCAGGGTAGTTGTCGCCGAAAAATGTCCGCACTCCATACATATTGGGACCTATAACAAGTCCGTCGAACGGAATGCCTGAATACAGAATTGTAAACTTTTTTATCTCCCCTTTCTTTGCGGTTTTATTCAGCCGGATATGAAGTTTATCATTTAAGTGTGAAAAATCAGCATGTTGTCCTTTCCCTGATGTAACCGAGCTTACTGTCATTCCGCGGCCGTCGGTCTGTACGTTCTGAAGGTCCAGAACAAACTCTTTTGCTTCATTCTTAAACTGAACTCTGACTGTAGTTTTTCCTTCTATACGGTTTGAATAATCAACAAGTCTGATCTTAAAGGTGTAATGAAGTATATCAATCCCGGGATCAGGAGTGTATCTTGTTTGCGCCTGTACAAAAACAGACCATAAAAAAATATGTAGAAAGAAATACCTTAACATCACAAGAGAAGACTAAAAGAGAGCAATTATTTTTGGAAGGAAGATTATCATCCCCACAATAACAGCCATAATCACACTGGCAAGAACACCTGCAGCACCAAGGTCCTTGACCTTTTTAATGGTCTCTTCTATCGATGGAGAAACATAATCGGCAAGGTTCTCAATTGCCGTGTTCATTATCTCGAATACAAACACTAGCCCCATTACCACTACCAGGACAAGCCATTCGGTTTCCGAAATATTGAGCCAGAATCCGAGAGTGGTGGCAACCACTGCCCCCACAATGTGTATCCTGGCATTAATCTCTTCCCTAAAAAGTATCCTGAGGCCATTGAAAGCGTATCCGAAGCTGTGATAACGACTTCGGAAAAAGTTCTTTTTTTTATGAGGTTTCGGCATAACATTGTGTATTGGTGCAGGAACTGCCCGTATTTATTACGGAATAGCGCCGGGCCTTTCTCAATCAAAAGTAAAAGTAATAAAAAACTTCAACTATTTCAGATACCCGAATTCATGTCGAAATCTTCCAGATAATCGGAAATACGCTTTAGGAAACCACCACCAAGAGCCCCGTCAACCACACGGTGGTCGTACGACAAGGATAGATACATCTTATGTCTGATGGCAATCATGTCGCCAGTGGGAGTCTCAATTACCGCCGGCTTCTTCTCAATAACACCGGTTGCCAGAATCGCTACCTGCGGCTGATTGATGATAGGAGTTCCCATTATGTTACCGAATGTTCCCACATTGGTAACGGTAAAGGTTCCTCCCTCGATATCATCAGGTGTAAGCTTGTTTGTTCGTGCCCTCTCGGCAAGATTTGCAATGCTTCTTGAGAGGCCGGCAATATTCATAGTATCTGCATTTTTTATCACAGGAACAATGAGATTGCCCGACGGCAAAACAACAGCCATTCCAATGTTTATACTTTTTTTAATGATTATACTGTCGCCATCCACCGATGCATTCACACCGGGAAAATCGCGCAACGCTTTTGCCACTGCTTCAGTAAATACCGGCATATAGGTTAGCTTAACTCCGTATTTCTTAAGAAAGGTATCCTTGTTTTTGTTTCTCCACAAAACAATGTTTGTCACATCTGTTTCAACAACCGATGTTACGTGCGGCGAAACCTGTTTCGACATCAGCATATGGTCGGCAATGAGCTTTCGCATACGATCCATCTTCACAACTTCATCATTGCCGGATATATTTACTTTAGCTTTCTCTAATGATTTCTGTTCCGTGGTTGATAGATTATTCTCAGTTTTCTCTTTACCCCTGTTTTTCAGATACTCTTTTATATCATCCTTTGTTATCCTGCCGTTGCGACCACTTCCTTTTATCTTTGCAAACTCATCTGAAGTCAAATCTTCTTTAGCTGCAATGCTTCTCACAAGCGGAGAGAGAAAGATATTACTGTTTTTTACAGTGATGTCCGTCTGTGCATCTTTTTCTTCATTTTCTTCAGATACAGGCATAACAGGCTCGACCTCCAGTTCCTTTGTTTCAATCTTTTCTTTCTCCTCTGTCTTCTGTCCGGTATCATCACCACCTGTGGAGATTACAGCCATCACCTCTCCCACTTTTACCACATCACCTTCACTGAAATTTATCTGACTAACCACTCCGGATACAGGTGCCGGAATTTCGGAATCAACCTTATCTGTAGCCACTTCAACCAGTACGTCATCCTCTTTAACTTCCTGCCCGGCCTCTGCAAACCAGCGGGTTATCGTTGCCTCCTCAACTGCTTCGCCCATACGGGGCAATGCTATATTTACTAATCCCATTTTTTTCAATATCTGTTCTATTGAATAACAGATAATACGCAAGGATGTTTAAATTCCATAAATCCTCCATAATAACATCACAGAACAGGAAAATGTTAAACCACGGATGGCACGGACCTGCCCGACTGACCAGGCGGGTTGGCACGGATTTTTTCGTTTATTCGACGCTTACCGTTCCGTCACTTCGTTCGGAACGAAAAAGCTTGTGTGTGCTGGCAAGACATTGCCAAGGGCAATCATTAAAGAGCAGATGGAAAACCAGGAGCGGCGTGCCTGGGTTTGTCACTTTTTTGTCTGCTTCGCTACAAAAAAATCGCCAAACCCAACATATCTTACATCTTTTTAATGAGGATGTCCAGAAAGTATAAATCCGACGTCATTGCGAGGAGGAACGACGAAGCAATCTGCAGTGAGTCAGCATGAAAACTTTATGAGATTCCTTCACTCCGTTACCAATGACGGGATTACTTAAATACTGATTATCAACAAGACTTATGCGTCATTGCGAATCCGTCGGCAGACGGGTGACGCAATCTTAACGC
>JAADEM010000041.1 GCA_013153405.1 Chlorobiota bacterium | reverse complement strand
AGTTAAGCAACTATCTGGTGTTCACAGGAAGCATATCCAGCAATACATACAGCATCGATCACGATAAAATAAATATTTTATACAACAATAACGAATTGAAAGACATTACCGAAGCTTCAGATATGCTTAACTTATCGGCACTGGGCAAAATAAGCAGAAAATTCTATTTATGTTACCCTAAATCAGTTGTTAAATAGTATTTTCTCACAGGTATTAGTTTTTTTTTAGCAAATATATTTTGTTAGTTTTGCACCTGATTAAAAAATAGTGACATAAAATATATAGCACATAAATGTACAGGAAACATCATCCTGTCAGGTTATTAACAAAAAAGTAAAACGGATGAATTTTAAAGCAAGTCAGATTGCAGAGATATTACAGGGTAAGGTTGAAGGAGATCCGGACAGTTTGGTTAATGATTTTTCTAAAATAGAAGAGAGCAAAGAAAATTCATTGACTTTTCTTGCAAATCCGAAATATGAAAAATACATATACACCACTAAAGCCAGTGTCGTTCTTGTAAATGATGATTTCAAACCCGAAAAGGATATAAGCGCTACTTTAATAAGAGTACCAAACGCATACAAGGCTCTAGCTACTCTCCTTGAGTTTTATGAAAAGTCAATGCCTCAAAAGACAGGAATAGAACAGCCATCATTCATTCATGAAAGCGCTGTCTTAGGCGATTCCGTTTATGTCGGGGCTTTTGCTTACATAGGAGAAAATGCAAAAATAGGAGATAACGTAAAAATATATCCGCAAGCATATATAGGTGACAATGTTGTGATCGAAGACAACTCTATAATATATGCCGGTGTTAAAATCTACCATGGTTGTAAAATCGGCAAAAACTGTATTATACATGCAGGAGCTGTCATTGGAAGTGACGGTTTCGGTTTTGCTCCTGACGAAACAGGAGAATACAAAAAAATACAACAAATAGGCATAGTAATACTCGAACAGGATGTTGAAATAGGAGCAAACACTTGCATCGATCGTGCAACAATGGGAGAAACTGTTGTAAGAAAAGGCGCCAAACTTGACAACCTGATACAAATTGCCCACAATGTGGATGTTGGCAGCAGAACGGTAATGGCTGCACAAGTAGGAGTGGCAGGTTCCACAAAAATAGGTAAAGAGTGTATGATGGGAGGACAAGTTGGTCTGGCAGGCCACTTAACTGTTCCCGACAGAGTAAAATTCGGTGCACAATCCGGAGTTCCCAACAGTGTAAAAAAAGAGGGTGAGACATTACTCGGCTCTCCGGCTATTAACGTAACTGATTTTGCAAAATCATTTATAATATTCAAAAAACTGCCCGATATTTACCGTCAAATTAACGAAATGGAAAAAACACTCAAAAATATCACTAACGAATAATTAAAAGATTAATCATTTAAACATGAGTGAAAAACAAACCACACTTAATAAAGAAATTACATTAAGCGGAAAAGGTTTACACACAGGAGTTGAAGTAAATGTTAAACTGATACCATCCGATGCAGATTTCGGTTACCGGTTTAAACGGACAGACGTAGGAGATGATGCCATAATCCCTGCAATTGCCGACAATGTTGTATATACCGAACGGGGAACGGTACTTGAAAAAAATGGCAATACCATCAGCACAACAGAACATTGCCTTGCCGCATTAAGAGGCATGGGAGTGGATAATTGCCTGATAGAAGTTGATGGCCCTGAAATCCCGATATTAGACGGTAGTGCTAAATATTTTGTTAAGGCCATAAAAGAAGCAGGAATTAAAGAGCTGAAAGAAGACAGAAAATATTATGTGGTAAAAAAGAAAATGGTGTTTGAAGATAAAGAAACCGGAAGTAAAATAATTGCTCTTCCATATGACAGTTTCAGTATCGACACACACATATCTTTCAATTCATCCCTGATTCTGGCTAATCAATACGCCACTCTTGAAAATATCAGTGATTTTGAAACCGAGATAAGCAGCTGCCGTACTTTTGTTTTTCTGCACGAAATAGAACCTTTGCTGAAAAACAATCTTATAAAAGGAGGAGACCTCGATAACGCTATTATCATTATCGACAAAGAGGTTTCACAAGAAGAACTAAACCACCTTGCCGACCTTTTTAACAAACCGCATATAGAAGTTCAGCAAATTGGCATACTCAATAACGTTGAGCTTAACTTCCCTAATGAAATGGCAAGACATAAGCTTCTTGACCTTATCGGCGATCTCACGCTTACCGGAATGCCCATTAAAGGACGGATAATTGCCACAAGACCAGGCCATAAAGTAAACGTAGAGTTTGCAAAACTGATCCGCAAGGAAATAAAAAAGAGAGCATCAAGAACAGAGGTTCCGGAATACGATCCGTCAAAAGAGCCTGTACTAGATATTAATGACATCAGAAAGATGCTTCCTCACCGTCCTCCGTTCCTGTTGGTTGACAAGATAATAGAGATAGGCGAAAAACACATTGTCGGTATAAAAAATGTAACAATGAACGAACCGTTTTTTGTCGGCCATTTTCCCGACGAACCGGTTATGCCTGCTGTACTTCAAATAGAGGCAATGGCTCAATGCGGCGGAATTCTTGTTCTCAACAGTGTGGAAGATCCTGAAAATTACAGCACTTACTTCCTTAAGATAGACAATGTAAGAATGAGGAAAAAGGTTGTTCCCGGCGATACACTTATTTTTAAGCTCGAATTCATGACTGAGATAAGAAGAGGCGTTGCTTACATGAGAGGTGTTGCATTCGTAGGAGACCAGATTGTTTCCGAAGGAGAATTTATGGCACAGGTTATAAAAAACAAAGGTTAAATATAAAAAAATGAAACAACCGTTAGCATATATACATCCGGAAGCTAAAATAGCTCCCAATGTGGTAATTGAACCATTCGTAACTATAGACAAAAACGTTATAGTTGAAGAAGGAACAACCATAGGCTCAAATGTTACCATTTTAGAAGGTACAAGAATAGGGAAAAACTGTAAGATTTTTCCAGGTGCCGTTATCGGTGCAATACCTCAGGACCTCAAATTTGCAGGAGAGGAAACAACCGTTGAAATAGGTGATAACACAACCATCAGGGAGTTCGTCACAGTAAACCGCGGAACCAAATCGAAAGGAAAAACCATTGTTGGTAAAAACTGTCTGATTATGGCATACGTTCACATTGCCCATGACGTGGTTGTGGGAAATAACGTTATCCTGGTAAATACCGTTCAGGTAGCAGGAGAAGTTAAAATTGACGATTATGCAATTGTAGGCGGAATGACTGCCATACATCAGTTTGTACATATTGGTGCCCACGTTATGATCAGCGGCGGCTCACTTGTTGGAAAAGATGTACCGCCATATATTAAGGCAGGACGTGATCCGCTGTCATATGCCGGGGTCAATTCAATAGGTCTACGCAGAAGGAATTTCACCAATGAACAAATACGCGACATTCAGAACATTTACCGCATTTTATTCCAGATGGGGCTGAACAATACTGATGGTATTGAGCGCATCGAAGCCGAATTGCCGGCATCAAAGGAACGTGATGAAATTATTCTTTTCGTAAGAAGTTCTCATCGCGGTATTATTAAAGGATATTATCCGGAAAAAGAATAAAAACAAACAAACCAAAAATAAAAAGAGGCTGCCCTTTTTGGGACAGTCTCTTTTATTATTTGTGACCGGATGACCTTTTACTCTTTATACTCCAGTTCATTTTTATCAAAATCCTTAAGCGGATTTTTAGCAAGGTTCTGATTCATCTTTCGGTTCCGGAAAGTATCCACAGCAAGGTATATCGCATTCAGAAACGATTCTTTATCTGCTTTATCAAGCCCTGCAATATCATAAGCGGTCCCATGGTCGGGCGATGTACGAATAAAAGGCAGTCCGGCAGTGTAATTCACACCATTTGTAAAAGCCAGAGCCTTAAAAGGAGCAAGTCCCTGATCGTGATACATAGCAAGAATTGCATCAAAGTTTTTAAGTTTCTCACTTCCGAACAGTCCGTCGGCAGGATAAGGACCTAATGCCATTATACCATACTCCTTAGCTTTTTCAATGGCAGGAATAATAATCTCCTGCTCCTCATCCCCCAGTACTCCTTCATCACCGGCATGAGGATTTAAACCAAGCACGGCAATGCGCGGTTTACGTATAGTAAAATCAATACGCAATGTGGAATCAAGAATCTTCAGCTTATCAAATATAGCATCAGATGTTATTTTTTCAGGCACTGTTTTTAACGGAACGTGTCCCGTAACAACCCCAACTTTCAGAATATCAGCCACCATCAGCATCAGCACATCTTCCGAACCAGCCTGACGGGCAAGGTACTCTGTATGTCCAGGGAAATTAAATTTCTCCGACTGAATATTCTTTTTATTAATTGGTGCTGTAACCAATACATCAATAGCACCTCTTTTGATATCATCGACAGCAACTTCAAGAGCCTTAAATGCGGCCTCACCTGCAATGGGAGTACTTTTACCGAGTTCAACTCTCACCTCATCGCTAAGGCAGTTAATTATATTCACTCTTTTGGGATGTGCCTCTTCAGCCGTACGTATACTGTTTAGGCTGAAATTTGCAATATTAAGTGCTTTACGATGATAAGCCGCCACTTTCGACGAACCATATATCACAGGAGTTATCATCTCGAGCAGACGATTATCTGAAAGGGCTTTGAATATAATCTCATAACCTATTCCGTTTATATCGCCCTGTGTTATCCCAACTTTTATTTTATCGCTCATTGTTTATATTTTTTCAACCAATATTCAAATCCGTGTTACAAAAACTTTTATGAAAAAATTCAAGTAAAAATAAATAAAATTGTTTATTGGTTTGTTTTTTGTTTAAAGAAATGATATAAAAGACGGACACCAACTCCGGTTCCTCCGGTTCCTCTGTAACTGTCTTCTTTATGTAAAAAAGCAGGCCCTGCAATATCCATGTGTATCCATGGAGCCAAAGTAAAATGGCTTAGAAACTTACCTGCAGTGATAGCACCGGCCTCCCGGCCTCCTAAATTTTTAATATCGGCCACGTCTGACTTTATCAGTTCATCATAATCTTTCCAGAACGGAAATCTTACCAACCTTTCATGAACCTCTTCTCCGGCTTTTTCCAGTTCCACGAATGCCTCATCTTCGGCTGTTCCCATTACTACAGTACCGTACTGTCCGATTGCCATCACGGCACTACCGGTAAGAGTTGCCAGATCAATTACGAGCGAAGGTTTATACTTATCAGCATAACTTAATGCGTCGGCAAGAATCATCCGTCCTTCGGCATCTGTATTTATTACCTCAACAGTTTTACCGTTGAACATTGTAATAATATCTCCCGGAACATATGCATTAAAACCTGGCCTGTTATCAGTTGCCGGCACTAATCCCACAACATGATACGGCACTTTATTTGATGCCAAAGCCACCATGGTTCCTATGACTGAAGCTGCTCCTCCCATGTCTGCTTTCATGTCATCCAGACTTCCGGGAGGAGTCTTTAGATTAATACCACCGGTATCGAAAACAACTCCTTTACCAACTATAACAACCGGAGTATCATTTTTTGCATTTGCCGGTTTCCACTCCATGATAATAAAAGCCGGAGGATCCTGGCTACCCCGGTTAACTGCAAGCAATCCACCCATCTTAAGCGATTCAATTTTTGATTTACTGTATATTTCCGCTGAAAACCCATACTCATCCGACAATTTACGCACTCTGTCAGAGAGCTGTTTCACATCAAGTTTATTAACCGGCTCATTCACCATATTACGGGTTATAAATACAGCCTCACAAACCTTGCGCAGTTCATCACAATTACTTTGCTGCACAACCGGAGATGCAATATAAACACTTTTAAGCTTTACCGAATCGTCCTCCTTTTTGTCGGTTTTATACTTATCAAAAGTGTAGGATGCCAGAACCACACCTTCGGTTACTGCAAGAACCAGCTCTGAGTCACCTGTCAAATCAAATATCGTAACCTCCTCTTTCTTATCTTTCGTTACAGCCTTAAAAAAAGAGTGGCCGTCTTTTCTCAGCTCCTCTTTCGTTTTATTTATAACCGGTTCATCAATTACCGTTTTTACATAACGCGAATGCTTTATCTCCGGCAATTGAACAAAAGTATTTTTCTCGTCATTTTTTGCCATTACATACTCAATCTCCTCCTTTTCGAACCCCAGGTCCGATAATACAGTTACATCTTTTACAAGAAATAACTCCGCAGTTCCTTCTTTTCTGTCTTTAATATGAATAATATCAGGTACCATAATTCCTTTTTTTAAAAATTAACTTACCAAAGTTACTTTTTAACAGGAAACAGTCATTATTTTTTATCATTTTTTATCAGAACAGTTTTGACACTAACGGTTTTAATGCTGTAAAACACTTTAAAAATACCGATAAAAAAAGGTAATTTGCCTCAAAAATAAAACACCGTAAAAAAATGAAAACCCGAAAAGAAAGCGACCTTATTGGGGAACTTGAAATCCCTGCTGACGTATATTACGGAATTCAGACACAAAGAGCAATTAATAATTTTAATATCTCCACAGCAAAGCTAAGCCATTACCGCCAGTTCATCTGGGGACTTGGTGCCGTTAAGATGGCAGCAGCACTGGCAAACCATGAACTAGGACTTCTCGATACAAAAGTAAAAGACGCAATTGTTCAGGCAAGCCGGGAAGTAATGAACGGTGATTTTGATAACCAATTCCCTATTGATATGATACAGGGAGGAGCTGGTACTTCAACCAATATGAATGCCAATGAAGTTATTGCAAACCGTGCTCTGGAACTGATGGGGTATGCCAAAGGAAACTACGAACACTGTTCTCCCAACGACCATGTAAACCTGTCTCAATCGACCAATGATGCCTATCCTACGGCTATAAAACTTGCACTTCTCAGAATGAACAACAATCTAATTGAGCATATCCGGATGCTGGTAAGTTCGTTCAGAAAGAAAGGAGAAGAATTTTCCGACATTCTGAAAATGGGGAGAACACAGCTTCAGGATGCCGTTCCCATGACCCTCGGACAAGAATTTTGTGCATTTGCAGCTAACCTTGAAGAAGAGATAGACAGACTTACCCAGAATGCACATCTTTTTAATGAAGTCAACATGGGAGCAACAGCCATTGGTACAGGAATAAACTCGGTACAGGGATATGCCGACAGCTGCGTTAAGCACCTTCGTGAAATAACCGGTTTCCCCATTGTACTTGCCGGCGATCTTGTAGAGGCAACACCCGATACCGGTTCATATGTCATATTTTCATCGGCACTGAAACGAATGGCTGTTAAGCTATCGAAAATAAGCAATGATCTTCGTTTGCTCTCATCGGGTCCCAGGGCCGGATTAAATGAAATTAACCTGCCTGCCGTTCAACCGGGCTCATCCATTATGCCGGGAAAAGTTAATCCTGTTATTCCCGAAGTGATGAACCAGATAAGTTTTCGTGTCATAGGAAATGACCTGACTGTCACATTTGCTGCCGAAGCCGGTCAGCTTCAGCTAAATGCAATGGAGCCGGTACTGGCTTACAGTATTATGGAATCAATACTGTTTCTGAAACGGGGAATGGATACACTGCGCCTGAAATGCATTGACGGAATAACTGCAAACAGGGATGTTTGCAATGAAATGGTAAAAAAGAGTATTGGCATTGTTACTGCTCTTAATCCTGTTATCGGATATAAACACAGTACAAGAATTGCCAAAAAAGCACTGGAAACGGGAAAAGGAGTTTATGAGATTGTACTGGAAGAAGGAATACTATCAAAAGAAGAGCTTGATGAAATACTAAAGCCGGAGAATATGCTCGGGCCTCACAGGGAGATATAAAAACGCTTTTTACATTCATCACCTTTTGCATAAGAAGGATTTCCCAAGAGTCTCCATCCCGAACAAAATGAAGGCTGTCTGCTTCAGCACAGTACTGTCAGGAAGTCTCAAAAAATCATTTTGTTCCAGGAACAATCGGGAATGGCTGTTTCTGCATCTTAATGCAACATTTTACATTCGCTACATTTTTCCGTAAATTGTCGTTTGTAATCAACAAACCCTAATTATGAAAAAATTAACAGCAGAATTTATCGGAACTCTCTGGCTTGTTCTGGGAGGTTGTGGAAGTGCCGTACTGGCTGCGGCATATCCTGAACTTGGCATTGGTTTTGCCGGTGTTGCACTTGCCTTCGGGCTTACAGTTCTGACAATGGTTTACGCCGTAGGACATATATCCGGAGCACACTTTAACCCTGCCGTTTCCATTGGATTATGGATGGGAGGACGTTTTAGCGGTAAAGACCTTCTGCCTTATATTGCAGCTCAGGTTCTGGGCGGAATAGCAGGTGCCACTATCCTTTTCCTTATTGCATCGGGAAAAGAAGGCTTTGAGATTGGTTCTTTCGCAGCGAATGGTTATGGTCCACATTCACCGGGAGGATACGATATGACCGCTGCCATGCTCACAGAATTTGCCATGACTTTTATGTTCCTTATCGTTATTCTTGGAGCAACTCATCCTAAAGCCCCGGCAGGCTTTGCAGGAATTGCCATAGGTCTGGCACTCACCTTAATCCACCTTATCAGCATACCGGTTACCAACACCTCGGTGAATCCGGCACGAAGTACAAGTCAGGCTCTATTTGTCGGCGACTGGGCCATTGATCAGCTTTGGTTGTTCTGGGTTGCTCCGATAGCAGGGGCAATTGTTGCAGGAGTGGTGTACAAGTACATTGCGGATGCCAACAAAGAAGAATAACTAATTGCATAAATCTCTACCAATGACTAAACTGTTTAATGCATCATTGCAAATCCGTCGGTAGACGGGTGAAGCCTGCCTGCACCGAGCCTTCGGCAGGCAATCTTAATACGGTTGAGATCGCCTGCCCGACTTGGTCATGCGGGCCTGTATGACAGGAATATCCAGGCAGGCTTCTTCGCTCACGCTCATCGCGATAACGCTGACATTCCGCCATTTACTCATTATATCCCAAGAATTTGGAATGAATTCTCGTAAAGAACGCAATATTTATTTTTCGTATTAAAATGGAATTTACTCGGTGTATCTTTATATTTGTGTAAGCATAAAGCTTTTCAGCACTTTGCATGGGATAACACAATTCAGTTATCTGTTTTAATTATTTAAATCATTAAACATGACCAACCGGCAACAACAAAACAACTACGACATGTGGCACAAAGACCCGGAGAACTGGCGTTTCGGAGTATTTTATGTAAACAGGAAAGATCCGAGAGTTTTTGTTCCCAAAAGAAATCCTTTATTGGGATGGACATTAAATTTCGGGAATCCTGTGGCCTGGTTGCTGATACTGGCACTTGTGCTGACCATAGCGTTTATTTTAAAATTCACTTAGAACACCAAATATGAACTCAGGAACCTGTCCTGTATGTGGATACAGATACTCATTTCTTGAATATCTTAAAGTTCTCATAAAATTTCAGGATTCACATTTCCACTGTAAAAGCTGCGATACAAAACTCACCTTTAGATCAGGCAGACGATTAGTCATTGCAATTATTGCCTTTTCTCCTGTTATCGCAGTTTCCTCTCTCTCTTCGTCCTTAGTGAATACCTCTGACATATCGAAATTTGCAGGGTATATGATACTACTTCCGGTATTTCTCATCTGGGTGTTCTTAATTTACGGATTCGATCATTTTGAAAAAACTACCTGATGCTTATACTTCCGTTACCGGCTAATACCAAATACTAATCAGAAAAAAATTCTACATCCGGCTCCCAAAAAACCTCATTAAAATTTTGTATCTGATCATTTACAACAACTACCCCTTCATTCTCAAGAAGTTCCTGCATTGTATTTTCTCCCGGGAAGTGCATTTTCCCGGTAAGCAGACCTTTACTGTTCACCACACGGTGAGCAGGCACATACTCTTCCTGTTCATATGCCTTGTTCATAGCCCAGCCAACCATACGTGCTGCACCCGGAGAGCCAACAGCTCCTGCAATTGCACCATAAGAAGTAACCCTTCCGTAGGGTATAGCTCTGGCAATACGATATACCTTTTCAAAAAAATTATCCTGAGACATTCCCGGAAAATTTATTCCAGCCTGAACTTAACAGAAACATTACTAACTACCTTTATTTTTTCAAAATCGATATCAACAGGTTTTTCTTCAGCTTTGGGAGCTGCTTCATAAAGAACAGACATTCGAAGGGGCCGCCTGATATCATCCACGTAAGTATTCAAATCCGACAATAAAATTGCAGGTCCGACTTTCTGCCCTAATGGCTTAACCATGGCTTCGGCCTGTTTTTTTGCCCGAGCCACAGCTTTTGATTTAAGCTCCAGCATCAGCTCTTTCATAGCGGTATATTCTGTTTGCTCAAGATCCACATTTGATATTCCGGCCTTTTCAAGCTCCTGAATAACTTTACCTGCCGTAAGTCCGTCATACACCTCCAGCATGTATGATTTACTTTTAAGTATATCCTGTGATCTTAAAAAATACTTTTTAAAATTACTTGACAAATCTGATATTTTAAGTTGCTTTTTCAGGTCAATCCCCAATGATTCCAGTACCCGGGCCATTTTATTTTCCTGTTCTTCAAGTGATACTTTCCCTTTCGTATCTACTTCAGCAATCTGTATCGAAAGTAATATCTTATCAGGTGACACCAATGTATCAACTTTAGCCGTTGTTTCAATGTACGGAAGGTCAATGAAGTTTTTTGTCTGCGCATTAATAAACAGCGCTCCGGCAAACAATAAAGCCAGAAAAAATATCTTTTTCATAATTACATCATTTTAAATGTTCTTATCATATTTTATAATAATGCCCCGGGACCGGAATCCTCATGATCAGGCATTTTTATTTTTTACTTCACGAACTTTCACCCCACGTCCGGCACTCCGGTAATCATCGTATTCGATATCCACATCCGGTTCTTTGAGTTCAAGAGAACGGGAAAGCCTGAACCTCAGATATTTTATCGGAATACCATGTCCTAGCCATTTATTTTCGTAATATGTTTTTATTGACAAAATCGGCTCATTGAAACCTGATGCATACAGGTCTTTCTCGTCCACTTCCGGTTCAATACCATTTACTTTCAGAAGCTCCCTCGTATATGTATACATAAAATTAGAATCTGTCTTCAAATGAATAATTCCATTATCCACCAATATCTTTTTATAAAGGTTCAGAAATCTGGTTGATGTCATCCGCTTCCTGGTCTTTTTCATTTGTGGATCGGGAAAAGTAAGCCATATTTCGGAAACTTCATTTTCTGCAAAAAAAGAATCTATCATTTCTATATGTGTCCTGATGAATGCAACATTTTTCAGCCCCTCATTAAACGAATCGGTAGCACCCCGGTGCATTCTGGCACCTTTAATATCAACTCCTACAAAATTCTTATCCGGAAATATCCGGGCCAGGCCAACTGTATATTCTCCCTTCCCGCAACCCAGTTCAAGCACAACAGGATTGTTGTTTTTAAAAAAATCGCTGCTCCACTTTCCTTTCATATAAAAGTCTCCTCCCATCAGATCGGCATATGTTGCCTGAAAAACATGATTATAACCGGCCATCTCGGCAAATTTCGCAAGCTTGTTTTTTCCCATTTACGTAAACAGATATAATTTTTGCTGAATATTTTTTATTATCTGAAGCAATGATGTTTATTCTTTCTCGACAGGCCCTGTGCTTTTTTCTATAGTGATGCCAATATTCTGTATCCCCTCCAGCTCATCATACCGCATTCCCTGAATAATATTAAAAACATACTCTCCGGGATGAACAAATTTAAGCGGCTGATGATGGTAAAGGTATTTCACAAGAAAAAGATCTCCCCATCCGCTGCCAAGCCATTTCCCATGTTCATCGGCAAGAAATATATTCAGAGTATCCCTTACTGTTTTACCGTCGGGAGACTCAACATTGAGGAACAGCCATATATTGCTGTTCGGATAGTCTGATTTGTTACGAATATTAATGTATATCTTATAATAACTATCCACATCATCGATATTAACTTTGAACGAAGCCATAGAATCTTTACTCCATCCGTCTTCCGGGATAGTAACATAATCTTCGTAAATAACATCCGGCCCGCAGCTAACCAGCAAAGGCAGCATCATAAAAGCCATCACTAAATATTTAATTTTTATCATTACGGCTCTTTGAATTTCGATTTGTATTATGAGGACGTTGCCTGTTTTTTCTGGGTTTAAACCTTTTATTTCGCCTGTTCTTTTTCTCATCAAAACGTGTCAGGCTTTCCTGCTCAATTACATTATGATAATCAGGAGCTTCCTTATCAACCGGAACCGACATATCCTCAAGGGCATCAACTCTTTTGTTTTGCTTATTTATCTCTATCACCTCTTTTACCCTTTCAACCGACAATTGTACCAGATTAACCGGAACATCCTTTTCGGTAGAATACCACATTGCCCGTTTAAAGATATCTGTTTTGAAATGAAAAAATGTATTTTCGTTAGTTTCGAGAGGAATAGCCGTATCCGGAAAGTCACTTTGTGCATCCAGATATGCATCAAGCTCATAATTCAGACAACACTTCAGTTTACCACACTGACCTGCAAGCTTCTGAGGATTAAGAGATATCTCCTGATATCTTGCCGATTGTGTGGTAACCGAAACAAAACTCGACATCCACGAAGAACAACACAGCTCCCTGCCACACGGACCTATTCCTCCTATTCGTCCGGCTTCCTGTCTGGCTCCAATCTGACGCATCTCAATCCTTACCCTGAACCTTTCTGCAAGCACCTTAATTAATTTTCTGAAATCCACCCGCTCATCGGCTATATAATAAAAAATAGCCTTGGTTCCGTCGCCCTGATACTCTACATCCCCAATTTTCATGTTCAGGTCCAGATCCATTGCTATCTTGCGCGATTCAAGCATTGTTTCGTGTTCCTGAGCCCTGGCCTCTTCCCACTTTTCAATATCCACCGGTTTGGCTTTTCTGTACACTCTTTTAAATTCATACGATTCAGGTGATATCCTGTTTTTCTTCATCTGCAACAGAACAAGCTCACCGGTAAGCGTAACTGTTCCGATGTCGTGCCCCGGTGATGCTTCCACCGCTACAACATCGCCCTTCATTAGCCGCAAGCCGTTACTGTTTTTGTAATATCCTTTACGGGTATTTTTAAACTGAACTTCTACCAGATCGGTGGTATTAAAAGACTTCGGCAAATCGGCCAGCCAGTCGTAAACATCCAGTTTTCCACATCTTCCTGCACAACTACCCGTATATTTTTTTTCTTTATCGATGGTCTCTTCCATAACTGTTAAATTAAATTGTCTGCCTTTATCTTTCCTCTTTATCAAAAAACGCCATATGTGGCAGGTATATATTTTACTGTCTATCAGCCTGATGAAACTCAACAAGACTGTGACGGATAATTCCTTTATCTGTTTTTTATCAATATAATGATTTTAAGAATTAAATCCATAAAAATAATTCTTGAATTGCCATTCTGAGAAATATGAGAATGTGCCGAAGAAAATTCCTCTGCCATCTGAAATGCATTATTGTCGTTAATAAACGGGGCAAACTTTTCTGAAAAACCTCTCTCTTTAGGCGTCAAATAAACCAACTCATCTTCTTTCAGATTTGAAATATAATTTTCACGGATGAGGCGAAGGCAATATTCAAAAAAACTCTTCTGTTTATCTCTGGTAAGTCTGCTCATCTGATCCCCCCAATCCACAAGTTCCTGCAAGCTTCTCATGTAGGCTTTACGCATCAGAAAAACAAAATTCTCAAAAAAGAAATCCAGGTCCTCACTACCCTCAACAATATCTCTGGCACTTACAATATTCCCATTTGCCAGACGGGCATATCCCCAGGCATCCTCATCATTAAGTTCATACTCCTCCTGTATTACTTCTTTAAGTTCTTCTGTAGAAAAAGGTGGAATACGTATTTGTTGGGTACGACTCAGAATTGTTGAAATAACCTCTTCCGGATTGTCCGGAATAAGAATAAAAACAGTGCCGGCAGGCGGCTCCTCAAGTATCTTCAACAACTTGTTCGAAGCTGTGGGGTGCATTTTCTCCGGCAGCCAGATTATCATAACCTTATACCTGCCTTCGTATGTCTTTAGGTTTAGCTTTTTGATTATCTCCTGACTTTCCTGAGTATAAATCATTCCCTGCTTCTTCTCTGCACCAATGAAATTATACCATTGTGTCAGATTAAAATATTTTCGCTGCAGAACAAAATCACGCCATTCCCTGATAAAAGAATCACTAACAGGGTTTGAGGCTCCCTCTCCTGTTTTCACAACCGGAAACACAAAGTGCAGATCGGGATGAACAAGTTTGGAATATTTCTTACATGATGCACATTCACCACAGGAATCTCCATTAACGGGTGCTTCACAATTCAAGTACTGGGCAAAAGCCAGAGCCAAAGGAAACTTGCCAGAACCTTCCGGTCCCACAAACATATAAGCATGACTGACCCTGTTTTCGGCAGGCATTCTTACAAGTGATTCCTTTACTTTAATATGTCCTTTTATATCTCTGAAAAACATCCGTTACTTTTTTCAAAAGTTCAAAGATAACAAATTTGTTTATTTGATATTGATGCACCGGATACATTTACAGATGTGAAAATCATTGACTGTTTTTCCTGACAAACCAACAGATTTTTTTGCTGCCTGCTTCTTTGATATAAAAAAATGAAGTAAAAACAATACTGGCACAATTTTTAAGCAAAAACCGGACTGTGACTCTATGTTTTGAAGCAACTCATAAAACACAATCAGGAAAAAACATCCGGCATTTAAATTACAGCTCTTGCATCCAACAAATTAAATGTTTGCTTTCATTAAGCTTTTGGTTATTTTTGCGATACACTAAAGCGGATAACAATGGCAGACAAAAAACGCACTGAAATTGCAGAACTTGGCGAATTCGGGCTAATAGAGCATTTAACCAAAAATTTCAAGATAAAAAACGAGAGTACAAAAACTGCAATAGGCGATGATTCGGCAGTACTTGATTATGACAACAAACAAACCTTGGTGAGCACCGATCTTCTGCTTGAAGGAATACATTTTGACCTAACATACACTCCTTTAAAACACCTGGGATACAAAGCGGTTGCAATAAACCTTTCCGACATTTACGCAATGAATGCCCAACCGGAACAGATAACAGTCTCTATTGGTGTAAGTTCAAAAATGAGCGTTGAATCGCTTGATGAATTCTATGCAGGAGTACATCTGGCATGTGACAAATACGGAGTTGATCTGGCAGGAGGAGATACCTCTGCATCTCTTACAGGTTTTACCATCAGTATTACTGCCCTTGGCACAGCCGATCCTGAAAAAATAACATACCGAAGCGGAGCTGCACCGAATGATATTATATGTGCTTCGGGAGACTTCGGAGCTGCCTACATGGGGCTTCAGCTTCTTGAAAGAGAAAAAAAAGTTTTCAGCACCAACCCGGAAGTCCAGCCCGACCTCGCGGGATATGACTATCTTCTCGAACGCATTTTAAAACCTGAACCAAGAAAAGATGTGATTGATCTGCTAAATAAATTAGATGTTAAACCTACATCAATGATTGATGTTTCAGATGGTATATCTTCCGACATTCTCCATATTTGTAAGAGTTCTGGTGTGGGCTGCCGAATTCATGAAGATAAAATCCCTATCGACCTGAAAACATCAATGCTTGCAGAAGAGATGGGCATCAATCCCATTGTTGCAGCACTTAACGGAGGAGAGGATTATGAAATGCTCTTTACTATCAGCCAGCAGGATTATGACAAATTTATAAATGCAAACGGAGGTGTAAACATTTATGCTATCGGTTACATTACCGAAGAATCGAAAGGATATTACCTTGTGACTGAAGCCGGCCAGGAGATTAAACTGTCGGCACAGGGCTGGAAACATATCTGAGAGGTGAAAGTCAGATTTAGGCCTTTCACCGAGCCATTAAAAACCGGAAACATATAAAACCAGAATCAACAAAACACTTTAACCAATGTACGAATACCTTCAGGGAAAAATAGCTACAGCCGGCCCGGCGCACATTGTTCTTGACATCAACGGAGTCGGGTATTTCATCAACATCTCACTGAATACCTACACCCAGTTATCGGGCAAAAACGAGGCAAAACTCTACATTCACGAAAACATCAGGGAAGATGCTTATAATCTTTACGGTTTTACCGACGACTCGGAAAGAGTATTATTCAGACACCTCATATCTGTATCGGGCATAGGAGCAAACACTGCAAGAATGATGTTGTCATCACTTGCTCCCGACGAGCTGAACAATGCAATACTTACCGGAAATGTAAGTGTGCTGAAAGCTATAAAAGGCATAGGGGCAAAGACTGCCCAACGAATTATAGTAGACCTGAAAGACAAACTCGGAAAAACATCGGGAGATGCAAAAATATTTGCATCTTTAGACAATACAATAAGAGAAGAATCGTTATCTGCTTTAGTGATGTTAGGCTTTGCAAAGTCCAGTGCCCGTAAGGTCGTGGACAAGATACTGGCATCTAAACCTGACGAAACAGTAGAAAACGTTATCAAACAAGCCCTTAAGATGTTATAGTCCGGGCATTTCGGCATTTCTTTTTTTGATATTGCATTGAACCTGAAAAAAGTAAAATACATATTACTTACCATACTGTTGAACAGTGTCATTTTTGCAGCGGCAAATACCTCGTCGGCTGTAAACCTGACTTTATTCAGGGCAGATGCTTTCATGCAGACACCCGACACCTCCGAAACCGAACTTAAATACGAGATAGACGACGAAACAGGGAACCCGTACCTTGATGAAGAATTAAAAAAGGGAATAAACCTCAAAGACCCCGATAATCTTGACTACAGTTTTGAATATGATTACAAAACAGGTGACATAACCATTTACCGTAAGATTGGGAATCTGAATGTACGCCTGCCATACACAATGTCACTTGAGGAATTTCTTGACGTAGACACACGTAAATCCCTTATCTCATACTGGAATCAGAAAAGAAAAGAAACAGATCTCATGATGCAGGGAGCTGCCGGAAAGTCAACCATCTTCAATCCCAACTGGAATGTGGGTGGACAAGCCTTTCAAAGTGTGTTCGGAAGCAATGTTATTGACATAAGGCTTCAGGGAATGGCTCAGCTTTCAATAGGAATACAAAGAACAAAAATTGACAATCCGACACTTCAGGAGAGATTAAGAAAAACATCAACATTCGACTTCGACCAGAAGATTCAAATGAACATAACCGGTAAAATTGGCGACAAGCTGAAACTTGGAGTTAATTACGATACCGAGGCCACATTCGATTTCGAAAACCAGATAAAACTGGAGTTTGAAGGTGATGAAGACGATATAATAAAAAGTATTGAGGTTGGTAATGTTTCGTTACAGCTGCCGGGTACTCTCATTACAGGCAGCCAGAGCTTATTCGGGCTAAAAACAGAAATGCAGTTTGGTAAACTGACGGTAACCAGTCTGTTTTCGCAACAAAAAGGCGAAACGAAAGTGATGAATATTGAAGGCGGGGCACAGACTCAGGAATTTGAAATACAGATAAACGATTACGACGAAAACCGCCACTTCTTTCTAAACAACTTCTTTCGTAGTCTTTACGACCAGGCAATGTCGACACTTCCTACCCCGTCATCCCAGATTAACATAAACAAAATTGAAGTTTGGGTAACAAATAAAGTCGGTAATTTTGATGAATCACGTAACATTATCGGGTTCCTCGACCTTGGAGAAAACAGCAGGTACATTAACAACGACAACATGTGGTCAGGCCCCGCCGATGCAATACCATCGAACGATGCCAACAACCTGTATGACGAAATGAATAACCAGTACTCGGCCGTAAGGGACATTAATCAGGTATCATATGTTTTTGCACCGCTTGCTGCTCAGAATTTCATAGGAGGCAAAGACTATGAAAAAATAGAGAATGCCCGAATGCTTTCTCCTTCCGAATATACCATTAATCCCACTCTGGGATATATTTCGTTAAACTCAGCACTGAATGACGACGAAGTACTTGCCGTTGCTTACGAATACACCTACCGCGGAAGAGTTTACAAGGTCGGTGAATTCTCTTCGGATGGAATCGACGCTCCTAAAACGCTGTTCCTTAAGCTGATCAAAGGAACAAACATGACTCCTCAGATAAAAGAGATGTGGGATCTGATGATGAAAAATATTTACAGCATCGGAGCATACAATGTCAACAAAGAAGATTTTCAACTCGACGTTGTATACATAAATGACTCAACAGGAACCGACATTAACTATTTCCCCGAAGGTCTTACCCCCGAACAGGGAGGAATTAAAGGAGAACTCTTCTTACGCATAATGGGACTCGACAATCTGAACTCAAGAGGCGACCCTCAACCGGATGGTGTATTCGATTTTGTTCAGTCATATACAATCAGACCCGACAACGGCCGTATAATTTTCCCCGTGCTGGAACCTTTCGGCTCCCACCTGAAAAAAATGCTCAACGGACAACAGGAGCTTATCGACAAATACGTTTACCAGGCACTTTATGACAGCACCCTTACTCTGGCCTCCGAAAATGCGGAAAAAAACAAGTTTCTGCTGAAAGGAAAATACAAATCGGCTTCAGGCTCTGAAATCCCGCTGAATGCAATGAATATACCTCAGGGTTCTGTAATAGTAACCGCCGGAGGTTTAAAACTGGTGGAAAATGTTGACTATACCGTCGACTACACACTGGGACGAGTAAAAATAATCAATACCGGACTTCTTGAGTCAGGCACACCCATTCAGGTATCTCTTGAAAACCAGTCTCTGTTTAATCTTCAGACCAAGACTTTAATGGGAACCCACCTCGATTATCAGTTTAATGACAATTTTAATATCGGGGCAACATTAATGCATCTTCGCGAAAGGCCATTGACCGAAAAGGTGAATATAGGTGACGAACCTATCGCCAATACCATCTGGGGACTAAATGCATCTTTCTTTACCGAATCGGACGGCCTGACCCGTTTAATTGACAAATTGCCTCTTATTCAGACCAAAGAAACATCAAACATAAATTTCGAAGGCGAATTTGCACAGCTTATTCCGGGACACCCTAAGGTGATTGACAAAGAAGGAAGTGCTTACATTGATGATTTCGAAGGAACAAAGATATCATATGACATAAAAAACTGGACTGCCTGGAAACTTGCCAGTACACCTCAGGGACAAAACGATCTGTTTCCCGAAGCCGGAACCATCAATGACCTGTCATACGGTGCTAACAGGGCAAAACTTGCCTGGTACGTCATCGACCCGCTGTTTCTTAGAAATATGCCTACTACCCCGGCACACATAAAACAGGATGAAGAACAGAAAAATAATCACTTTGTAAGAGAAATTTATGAAAAAGAGTTGTTCCCTGACAGAGAAAGCCCGTACGGACAACCTACAAATATCCCTGTTCTTAATGTAGCTTTTTACCCAACCGAACGAGGACCATACAATTTTGACGCTAATGACATTGATGAAAACGGATTCCTTAACGACCCGGAAAAACGCTGGGGCGGAATAATGCGCAAAATAGAAACCAACGACTTTGAAGCGGCAAATATCGAGTACATTGAATTCTGGCTTATGGATCCTTTCGTGTACGAAGATCAGTATCGTGAAGGTGACCTTTATTTTAACCTTGGTAGTGTTTCGGAAGACATCCTTCGCGATTCCCGTAAATCGTTTGAACAGGGGCTGCCAGGACCAGATGAGACTTTCGATGTAGACAGTACTAACTGGGGCTACATATCAAAAAAACAAAGTATGGTAAACGCTTTCAGTAACGATCCGGCAACACGATATGCTCAGGATGTCGGACTTGACGGATTGTCAAATGCGGAAGAAAGAAATTTTTACCGTAAAAACCCGCATCCGTTTCTCAACCTCATCGATCAACTGTTCGGTTCAGGAAATCTAACAGAAGAAGCTTACAACAAAATCCTCAACGACCCAGCATCTGATAATTACCACTACTTCAGAGGCTCAGATTATGATGCTGATAAAGTAAGTATACTTGACAGATACAAGAATTTCAACGGCCCAGAAGGTAACTCTGTTCCCTCTGAATACTCCCCCGAAGCGTATTCGACGGCAGCAACCTCTCTGCCCGACGTGGAAGACATAAACCTTGACAATACACTAAGCGAAAGTGAAAATTACTTTCAGTACAAAGTAAAGCTTTTCAAAGGCATGAATGTGGAAAACAACAAATATATAGTTGATTCACGTGTTGGCCAAAACAGCAAAGGCGATCCTGTAACCTGGTACCAGTTTAAAATTCCGATATCAGAACCTGATACTACTGTCGGTATTATCCGTGATTTCAGATCTATTCGATTTATGAGAATGTTTCTGAAAAATTTCAACGACACAGCAATACTTCGTTTTGCAACACTTGATCTTGTCCGTGGCGAATGGAGAAAATACAATCAACCGCTGTATGATATTAACGATAATGTAAACCCGAACCCATCAACGGTTTTCAATGTTTCGGCAGTAAATATTGAGGAGAACGGACAAAAAGAGCCGGTAAACTATGTTTTGCCACCGGGTGTGGACAGACAGATAGACCCGGCAAATCCGCAGTTGCGTCAGCTTAACGAACAGGCTCTTTTACTAAAAACAGAAGACTTGGCAAGAGGAGATATGCGGGGAGTATTTAAGTCCATTGGCATGGATATGCGTCAGTATAAAAGACTTAAAATGTTTGTCCATGCCGAAGCAATTGAGGGAGAACCTTTGCAAGATGAAGAAATATCTGTTTTTATGCGACTGGGCTCCGACTACCAGGACAACTATTACGAATACGAAATACCGCTCAAACTCACTCAACCCGGAAGATACAACAATAACAGCACCAGCGACCGGTATCTGGTATGGCCCGAAGAGAATGAATTTAACATTCCTCTTGAACTTTTTCAGCTTGTTAAACTCAGACGAAACGACAAAAAAAGAGAAGACGGCTCAACCATCACATTCCGGGATATTTTCACATATCCTGATCCCGACAAACCAAGAAACACTGTAAAAATAAAAGGTAATCCTAATCTTAGCAATGTAAGAACCATTATGATAGGGGTCAAAACCCGTGCTGCAGGTTCCAGATCTTTTGAGGTCTGGGTAAACGAACTGCGCCTTACCGATTTTAACGAAGACGGAGGCTGGGCCGCAAATGCCAGAATGTCGGTAAAACTGGCCGACCTGGGAAACATATCAGTTGCCGGTAAAACAAATTCAGTGGGATTCGGAAGTATTGAAAAAAGCATAATGGAAAGAGCTCTCGAAGATTTCAGTCAATACGACATTGCAACAAATCTAGAAATGGGTAAGCTTCTTGGGCCCAATTCCAGGTTATCGGTTCCATTCTATTTCGGATTCTCAAAATCCTTAACCAACCCGAAGTATTACCCGCTTGATCCGGACATACCGCTTAAGGTTGCCCTCGATAATGCGGAAAACCAACAGGCACGGGATTCTATAAAATACAACTCCCAGAATGTAGTAAAAAGAAAAAGTATTAATCTCACCAATGTTAAACTGAAACCCAAAGGAAACAAAACAAGTATTATTTCTCCTTCAAACATTTCGGCTACATATGCTTTTAATGAAACATCGCTTCATGACCCCAACACAGAATATTCGGAAAATAAAAACCACCGGGGTATTCTGGGATATAATTTCACCGGCCGTCCAAAACCGGTTGAACCATTTAAAAAATCGAAAAAACTTAGAGGCAAAGGTCTCAAACTGATTCGTGACTTTAATTTCTATTACCTACCTTCACAAATATCGTACAGGTGGGAAATACTGAGACAATACAGGGAAATAAAGCTCCGGAACAACACCAACACCGGAAATATACCTGTTACAGTACAAAAGGACTTTGACTGGAACAGATATTTCGATTTAAGATACAACTTAACAAAATCATTAAAACTTAATTTCAGAACGGCTACCAATGCCCGCATTGACGAACCTGAAGGAATAGTTAATAAAAACAGAGAACCCGATCTGTATTACGAATGGCGTAAACAGGTATGGGACAACATACTCAGTTTCGGAAGAACAACAAATTACCAACATAATTTTGACGTTAGTTACACTGTACCCATAAACAAATTTCCAATGCTTGACTGGACATCTGCAAACGTTCAGTACCGTGCGATGTACACCTGGTCGGCAGCAGCCCTGGGACAGACAAATCTGGGCAACAACATAAGAAACTCCAATACAATACAAGGGGGTGGACAGATAAACATGACAAGCTTGTACAACAAGTCAAAATATCTGAAAGAGCTGAATCGAAAATACCGTTCCGGACGCCGCCAGCGAAGTTCAGGCCCCAGAACCGTCAGATACAACAAACAAGGTATAAACCTGGAACAAGGCAAACCTGTAATTATAAACCACAAACTGAAAACAGAAGATGTTTCGGTTCGCATCTTTGACAAAAAGGGTCGTCCGGTTAAAGGTATCTCAAAACCGATAAACAGCAACAAGGTTGAATTTATACCCGAAGTCAGCAGTGAAGGTGCCAGGGTTCTTGTTACCGGAAAAGTTACCGACAAAAAAAATGTATTTAAAACAATGCTCGACTATTCAATGTTGCTTGTCACCTCATTGAAGAACGGGAATGTATCGTATAGTGAAAATAACGGAACCATACTTCCCGGTTATATGCAACAATCACAGTTTCTGGGTATGTCATCCGGCATGTCGGCTCCGGGACTGCCATTTATTTTCGGCTGGCAGGACAGAAACTTTGCATGGAAAGCTATTGACAACAACTGGCTGACTAATGACTCGAGTTTATATCAGCCGTATACAATGACACACACTCAGGACTTCTCGGCAAAGGTAACTCTGGAACCAATCAGAGGACTTCGAATAGACCTGAATGCCGAAAGACGCTACTCAAACAACCTGAACGAATACTACCTGTACAACTATACCGAATCAAGCTGGGGTGTTTATAATCCCATGGAAAGAGGCAGTTTCTCGATGACATTCAACATTATTGGAACAGCATTCTGGGATGTGGCCAAAGATGGTAACTTCGCATCAGAAGCATACGACAACTTCCTTGACAACAGAATTGTAATAGCAGAACGACTTGGCAATCAGCGAACAGGAATAAGCGATCCCGGCAACGGCGGTCTTCCGTACAATCCGGCACCCGGGCCTGATGGTGTCGATGGATACAGTCTCAATTCCCAGGATGTCTTGATACCAGCTTTTCTGGCAGCCTATTCTGATACCGATCCAAACAAAATCTTCCTGAGTTCAATGCCATCGATGGCAAGATTAAGACCAAACTGGAGAATTACCTACGACGGACTGTCGAGAATTAAAGCTTTCAAGAACATAATCCGTTCTTTTGATATTTCACACGCCTACCGTTCTGTATACAATGTTGGCTCATACATTACCAATAACTACTGGGGCAGTGACGGCTTTATTTCTGACGGATTCTCATTTTACAGAAATGCACAAGGAGACTTTGTTCCAATGTACGACATTAACCTCATAACAGTAACAGAACAGTTCAGTCCTCTTATCGCATTTAATATAACCTGGGTCAACAGTCTTTCAACCAGGCTCGAATACAAAAAATCAAGAGCCTTAAGCCTTAGTTTAACAAACAACCAGCTGATTGAGAATTATAACGATGAATGGGTTATCGGCCTTGGTTATCGTTTCGACAAGATGAACATTCTTTTAGGAAACCAAAGAGCCAAAAGTGACCTCAACATTCGTGTTGATTTCTCATTACGCGACAATTTGTCGATTATTCGAAACATTGAAGAAAGAGTTAATCAGCTGACAGCCGGCATGAGGGTAACATCGGTAAAAGTGATGGCAGACTATGCACTTAGCAGCAGGTTCAATATGCAACTGTTTTATGATACTAACATAAGCAAACCTTACATATCGACCACATTCCCGATAACCAACAGCAACTACGGTGTCAGTTTCAGATTCACCCTTACCCAATAATTAATTCTGAAAATACGTTCACCTCCTTACTTGTTCGCGATTGTAACTCTTACTGCATAAATCAGGTTAAGTAAGAAACGAAGGATGAACTGAAGCACAGGACCTCCGGATGGACAGGCAGTTATGGTTTATTACTTCCTCAAAAACTATCAAAAACAATCTTTCGTTAAATTTATATGCAGCCCCCCAGAAACCTCACCTGATTAAAAAACAAAAATATCTTAACCGTAACATTTAGGGTAGACGGGGAAACGCATTCTTATTTTTACATAAAAAAATGAACAGGAGATTAAATATCTCCTGCTCTCTCACTTTACGAAATGTCAAAAAACATCACCAGATAATAACAAAAAACCCGCATGCCATTAGGCAATACGGGATAAAAAAAACGCTGGAAGCTTGATTTTAGTACGAAAGCATTGTTGTATAAACAATGTCAAAGCTACCGGTAACTCCAATTGCTTCCTCTGTATTGAAGTCCGTATAGCTCAAGGTAAAGGTTCCGGTTAAAATATTTTTTCCGGTATCATGTTTTGTTATTGTAAACGTACATGCCGTTACATTCAGTCCGTAAGAAAAAACAGCATCTCCATCTATTCCATACGAAATACCGAATGTTTCATTATATGTACCCTCAGCCACATTTGTGTCCATAATAAAACCTATATCACGACCGTCCATGTTTGCACCAACTACAATCTTGTCACCCAGAACAGATGCAGTTACATCATTGTACTCTTTTGTTTCCCCATTAACAGTAAGGGTAATTTTCCCTGAACCAACAATATCCTCCTCTACTGAATCCTCGGAGCAATTAGTAAAAGTAAATAACAGAAATATTGATAAAATAAAAGTGTAAATCTTCATAATAAATAATTTTTAATTTTAATAATAATTACAGCGTTTCCCGGTTTAAAAGTATACTATTATTCCAACACAAACCGGCCAAACTTGAATACGTAAAAGGTTGCTTTGAATTTGATTCATTTCACAAGATAAATGCAATATAAAAAAGGCTGTCCGCGTTAAACGGACAGCCTTATATTATTTATGCGTTGATAAGCCTTTATTCGAAAACGTACATCAGCTTAACACCAATTCTGAAATAGTCAGCTCCACCTAATGTATATCTCATTTCAGGAGACAACACAAGTGCATCATTCAGATAAAAATTGTATCCTGCACCAATATTAAGTCCAATTTCTGTTGTACTGGCAGAAACACCTGATATTGAACCCCAGTCGCCAAGATCCAATTCAGGCACATCCACATTTACAAATGTCATGTTTATACCGGCAATAGGGTAAAAGCCAAAATCAAAAACATAATTAGCATCAAAATCAAGTGCAGAAAATGCAACATAATCTTTTCTGAAAAAATGAGAGAAATCAACCTCTCCTGCCCAATTCTCTGTAAAGTTATACCCGGCGTTCAAGGTAAAACCGATATTACTTACATCGGTACCATAAGCAAGACCAGCACCGGCTTTAAACTGGGCATTAGAATTTTCGGTTGTCAATAAAGCAATTGAAAACAAAGCTAAAAAAATGAGTTTTTTCATAGTTATAAAATTTAGGTTATTAAAAGGTTAATTGATTTGGCAAATACTATTTTTCACCAATTGCACGGCAAACATAAACAAATATTTCTTTCTTTAAAACCTTAATTTGAATATGCCCAGTTTCATGGCAAATGCGTTAAAGATTATTCAGTATCTGCAAAAGATTTTGCTTCCGGCGCGATGATACGGGTATCTCTTTTCCGTCTTTCATAATCAGAAATCCGCCGTCTCTTTTATCAAGTTTCCGCACAAAATTAAGGTTTACAAGATGAGATTGATGAGGTCGTATAAATCCGTAGTTGCTTAGCAAATCACTATACTCTTTGATACTTTTTGAAACCACGATTTTCTCTCCTCCTTCAATATAAAATGAGGTGTACGAGTTATCAGACTCACAACGTACAATATCATTTACATTTACAATATGAATATCATCAGAAGTACGAATTACAAGCTTTTTGTTTTGAATATTATGATAATTATCAAGAAAATTCTCAATCTGTTTCTGAAGCAAAGGCTTTTCGATCTCAGTCAGGGCTTTTTTGACTGCATCAATAAATTCCTTTTCATTTATAGGTTTCAGGATATAATCTATTGCACTGAACTTTATAGCCTTTATTGCAAATTCATTAAATGCCGTTATAAAAATCACTCTGAAACTTTTAAATGTTACTTTCTCCAGAATATCAAACCCTTCTCCACCTTTTATCTCAATATCCAGAAAGACAAGATCCGGTTTTAAAGTGTCAATTACCTCCACTCCTCTTTGCACACTATCGGCTTCATCAATAATTTCAAGATCGGGGAATGAATCAGCAAGCATATTCCGAATCATTTCCCTTAAATGTTGTTCATCATCTATAATAACAGCTCTAACCATATTTAATGCATAATTAACGGGAGTTCTACAATTATCATTGTACCTCTTTCTCCCGATTTTGTTTCACTTTTATCTATTATTTGATAAATAATCTCTTTTTTTAGATAATTTGATAAAAATGATATACGTTCTTTGAAAATTTTCAGAGCAATCGACTTATGATCTTTTTCCGGTGTACTGCCATAGTTAATGCCGACACCATTATCATCAATAGTAATTACTATTTTATTGTTTCGCAGCACAAACGACACTTTAATCAATCCTTTTTCTGCCATATCTTTAATACCATGTTTAATGGCATTCTCAACAAAAGGCTGTAATAACATAGGAGGAATAAGAGTAAACTCCCTGTCTATATCCTCAGAACAGTTGATAGAATAATTAAAACCCAAGCGCATTTTCTGCAATTCAAGATAATCACTCAGGGTTCTTATTTCTTCTTCAAGGGTAATTAGCTCAGCTCTTGAGTTATTCAGAATAGAGCGCATAAGCGAAGAAAAACTGCCCAGATAAAATGCAGCCTTTTTAGTTTCATTTTTATACATAAAATTCTGAATAGCCCCAAGTGAATTAAAGATAAAATGCGGATTCATCTGAGCTCTCAACAAACGCTGCTGCAGTCCGGTCTCTTTCAATCTGGTTTTTAATCGTTTCTGCCGGTAAATAAACAGTCCTGCCGACAACAGCATTATTGTCAACCCGATAATAATAATCATAATATATTTTTGCCGGGCATAATCCAGTTCAACCAACTGGTTTCTTTGTTTTAATATTATTATTTCCCTCTCCTGTTTTTCAGCTTTATACAACACCTTCATTGCCTCTGTTTCCTGCTTCTGTATCTCTTTTGTTATCGAATCTTTATAATCCAGTGCCTTCATGCTGTTTTCACAGGCTTTATGGTAAAGCCCCATCTGTTCATTAAGCTTTGCAAGCTGTATCAAAGCATCAATAACAAACCTTTTATTACCAATCAGGCTCGACAACTCATTTGCTTTGCTTAGGTGAAATTCAGCCTTCCTGAGTTTTTGCATTTCAAGATATGTTTCACCAAGATTATAATGAGCCATAGCAATGTAATAGGCATCACCGGGAAAATCAAAAAAAGTGATTGCCTTTTTAAAGGATTCGATAGCTTTGGAATACTCCTTCTTTTTCTTATAAATAAGCCCAAACCCATTATAGCAAATCCCCTTACCCATTGGGGAACCTAACTTTACATTTGCTTCAAAAGATCGAACAAGATAGTACATTGCCGAATCGGTATTGCCCATATAAAGCCACGACTCTCCCAACAAATTTGAATTTATTGCATCGCCCAGAATATTAGGAGGGTTTTTACCCAGAAAGTTCAGAGATTTGTGAAAATAATCAATCGCCTTTTCGTAATCTTTATATTCAAAATATATGTTTCCGATTCCGTTATATGAGCAATGTATTAAAAAGGTATCTTTGACATTCTCGGCATAATCGAGCGCCTGCGTATGTAATTTCAATGCTCTTGAATTCTCATTTATTTTCCTGAAATATACTGCCATCTCCTGCAAAGCCTCAGCTTTAAGTAAATCATCGTTCAATTCATTTGCAATCAACAATGCTTTATTGGCATACTTTATGGCAGTGCTATACTTTGCTTTCCCCGAATATCTTTTGGCAATGAGAATATTTATACTAAATATTTTTCTTTTAAGCCCATTCGTTTCCGCCACATTCAGAGCTTCTGAAATATTCTTATCAATTACATTCTCATACCCAGAGGTATCTTCAACCGATATGGAAATCAGGCTATCGACAACAAGCCCGGCATAAGTCCCACCATGCTTGTTAACATATACTTTATCCTCATTTTTTTTACAACCTAAAAATAGTATCAGAATTGTATATAGCCAGGTTAGTTTCAATTTAGAAAATTTTCTGCAAAATAACAGTTCTCATAAAACTTACAAAACAAGAATACAATTATTGCAAAATATCTTACACACAAATACCGGTAAGCATCACATATTAACTACGCACATAAAAAAAACCAGTAAACTTTTTTTATTGTGTAACAAAAACAGGTAGTTTATTTCACGGATTTTCTTTACTTTTGATTTATAAAACAAACTAAACAAATTGATATTATGAATATTCCTGAAAATCTGAAGTACACCAAGGATCACGAATGGGTCAGCATTGATGGTGACATCGCAACCGTTGGCATTACTGATTTTGCCCAAGGCGAACTTGGTGATATCGTTTTTGTTGAGATAGAAACAGAAGGTGAAACTCTTGACAAAGAAGAAGTTTTCGGCACAATAGAAGCCGTTAAAACAGTATCTGATTTATACATGCCGGTTTCAGGTGAAGTTACTGAAGTAAACCCTGACCTGGAAGATAAACCTGAGCTTGTAAATCAGGAGCCTTATGAAGGCGGCTGGATGATAAAAATTAAAATGAGTAACCCTTCTGATGCTGACAGTTTGCTTTCTGCTGAAGAATACAAAGCTCTTATTGGTTAATTTTAATTATTTAAATAAACTTTTTCGCGGTTTACAGAAAGCCCGTCGTTAAAACCGACGGGCTTTTTTCACATGCTACCCAGAACTAATTATTTATCGGTGTTATTCTTTTATCTGACACCTTTTGTACTTTCAACTAATATCTCTATATTTGCCCTAATTTTTAAAGAGTTTAAATAAAGATAAGCTATGCAATATTATCCTAAATTGATACTGGATGCATTAAAACATGTTAAGCATCCGGCTAAAGGAAAAGATATCGTCGAACTTGGAATGGTTGAGGATGATATCAGAATAGACGGGAAACGAATAAGTTTCAGCCTTTTGTTCGAGAGAACAAATGACCCGGTAATAGGTTCTATAAAAAAAGCCTGCGAACAGGCCATTAAAACATACGTAGACAAAGATGCCGAAATCGAAGGTAACATCTACGTTAAAGTAAAAATGAAACCGGTAATGACACCGCAAAAACCTCTTCCCGAGGTTAAAAACATTGTGGCTGTAGCATCAGGAAAGGGAGGAGTAGGCAAATCAACTGTTACGGCAAACCTTGCAGTTGCTCTGGCAAAAGCAGGTTACAAAGTCGGACTGCTTGATGCTGACATCTTCGGCCCTTCAATGCCCAAAATGTTTAAAACTGAAGGAGCGCGTCCTTTTCTTGAAAAGATAAACGGAAAAGACAGAATAAACCCTGTTGAAAGCTACGGTGTAAAACTTTTAAGTATCGGTTATTTCATCAATCCCGATGATGCACTTGTATGGAGAGGCTCGATGGCTACCAATGCTCTTAAACAACTTATAAATGATGGAAACTGGGGTGAACTTGATTACATGCTTATCGACCTACCTCCGGGAACAAGCGATATTCATCTTACACTTGTTCAGACGCTTTCGGTTACCGGTGTTGTAATTGTAACAACCCCACAGGATGTAGCATTGGCAGATGCCATAAAAGGTGTTAGTATGTTCCAGGGCAAAAACATCAATGTTCCGGTATTGGGTCTGGTCGAAAACATGGCCTGGTTTACTCCTGCCGAATTGCCAGAAAACAAATACTACATCTTCGGTAAAGACGGAGGTAAAAAACTTGCAGAAAAACTTAACATCCCGCTTCTGGGACAGATTCCTATTGTTCAGAGCATACGTGAAGCCGGCGATAACGGTGAACCTGTTGCACTGAATGAAGACACAATGACAGGAAAGGCGTTCAACGAGTTAGCTCAGAAAGTTGTTGCTGCCGTTGATGAAAGAAACAAAAAACTTCCTGAAACAAAAATTGTTGAAATTAAACACCAGTAAAATGGAAGAGCAAAAGAGCGAACTTTACAGAGAGGTTGAAACGGCTCTTAACGAAATCCGTCCATACCTACAGGCCGATGGCGGCGACATTGAGCTAATTGATGTTACCGATGATTACATTGTAAAAGTACGGCTTCAGGGAAGTTGTTACGGGTGTCCTATGAGTCTTCAAACCCTGAAAGGTGGTGTTGAAGTTGCCATAAAAAGAGCTGTTCCCCAAATAACAGAAGTGATATCTGTAGAATAACATAAAAATACGCTCAAATATTCATAACCAAGCAACAACCGTCTGTGCGTAATGTGCAGGCGGTTTTTCACTTTTATTACCTTAATAATGATTCATTCAACATGACAAAGAAAGTTTTCAGCTTATATCCTGCAACTGCCTTTCTTTTTTTGATTTTAACAGATTATAAATAGTAGATTTCCCGATATCAAGTTTCTCTGCGACTTTAATAACATTATTGTCATATTTTTTCAGAAAATGAAATATGATTTTTTCAGTATACTCTTTTAGTGTCATCTCCCTTGCAAACAAATCCATTTCACTATTAGCCGAGTTGAAAACAATATTCTCCTCATCAATCTCAGAAGTATTTGTCAGCACGGCCCCCAATTCAATAACAGCTTTTAACTCCCTTACATTTCCGGGAAATGAATATTGCATAAGCTTCTTTTTCGCAGTCTGGGTAAGAGTAAGTTTTTCCAATCCGTTTTCTTTGCAAAATCCTGCAAGAAAGTGTTCAGCAAGAATTAATATGTCGTTTTTTCTTTCTTTGAGCGAAGGTAGTTGAATTGGTAACCCAAGCAACCGGTAATAAAGATCTTCTCTGAAATTACCTTTTCTTACCTCCTCCGAAAGGTCTTTATTTGTAGCTGTAATAATTCTGGTATCAATTTTTATCGTAGCATTACTCCCGATTCTTGTTATCTCACGCTCCTGTAAAACTCTTAATAGTTTCACCTGCAGATTCATATCAATCTCCCCTATCTCATCAAGAAAAATAGTTCCACCGTCAGCCTCTTCAAATTTTCCTTTTTTTGCAGTAACAGCTCCTGTAAAAGCACCCTTTTCATGTCCGAAAAGTTCACTCTCGATAAGTTCAGCAGGTATTGCCCCCATATTAACTGCAATAAAGGGACGATCCTTTCGCGGAGAGCTGTAATGAACCGTTTTTGCTATAAGTTCCTTACCTGTCCCCGTTTCACCTGTAATAGAAACATTTATATTAGGAACCTTTATCGCTTTATCAATCAGTGCAAATATTTTTTTTATTGCCGGACTCTCACCAATAATGGCATTCTTAAAATCATATTTTCCTGATATTTCTGTTTTCAGTTGTGTTATCTCATTTTTAAGAGACTTGGTTTTATTAATATTGTTTATACTGTGAAGAAGCCTGTCCTTTATATTCTCATCCTTTGTTATATAATCATAAGCTCCCTCTTTCAGCAATTTAACCGCAGTAGAGATATCATCCTGGCCCGATATTATGATAACATCTATTTCAGGATTAAATTTTTTTA
>JAADEM010000149.1 GCA_013153405.1 Chlorobiota bacterium | reverse complement strand
CGAAGTGGTATAGCATTTCTTATTTATTTCGTTGTAATATATTTTTTAAATGTGTCAGAGGATATAAACCATCATGTCAGGCTCTTAATGCAAAAAATAAAGTAAAAAAAGTTGAATCTTACAGTATGTTACACATACTGTTTGAAAATGTAACACATTGTGTTTATTTTCTTTTCTGTTGAAAAATATTTAGTTTCGCAATATCTGGTTTCAGGTAGTTTCAATTCTTAATAAATTAATTATGAATATTTCTTCGAATAAATTGGTTCCGCATGTAATTGCTGTGGTATTGTTTCTGGTTCTGTCATTTGTATATTTTATTCCGATGATTCAGGGCAAGCAGCTGAGTCAGCATGATGTGAATACTTATAAGGGGATGAGCAAAGAAATTGTTGACTTTAAAAAAGAAACCGGAGAACATACGCTCTGGACAAATTCAATGTTCGGGGGAATGCCTTCGTATCTGATTCAGAATTATGTGCCGAATAATTATATAAAATACCTAGACAGGGCATTCAAGCTTTTTGATAAAGCCAGACCTGCAAGTTTCTTATTTATGTATTTTTTCGGGTTTTATCTTTTTATGTTGTTGTTTGGGTTCAATCCATGGCAAAGTATTATCGGTGCCCTGGCTTACGGTCTTTCCGCATATTTTTTAATTATAATTCAGGCAGGACACATAACCAAAGTTATTGCTCTGGGATATATGCCGCCTATAATTGGAGGGGTATATGCAGCATACAGGGGGAAACGTCTGCTTGGTGCTCTTACTACAGCTCTGTTTACCGGAATGCAACTGTTGAATAACCACCTTCAGATTACCTATTATACAATTATGATAATTGTTCCGCTTGTTGTCATCTTTTTTATTGATGCAATAAAGAAAAAGGAGATGGGAGAGTTTGTGAAGTCGTCATTGTATCTTTTTGTAGGTTTGATTCTTGCAGTAGGTGTGAATTTTCAGTCTCTGGCGGTTACTTATGAATACGGGAAATATTCTATCAGAGGAAAATCGGAACTTTCACATGATAAAGAGAACAGAACGACAGGTCTTGATCGCGATTATGCCACTGCCTGGAGTTACGGGAAACTTGAAACTTTTAATATGCTAATTCCTAATCTGATGGGAGGTAGTTCCGATAGTGAATTGTCTGAAAATTCGGAGGCATATAAAAAACTCAGAGATTTCGGTTATCCCAAAAGTCAGGCATTGAAAACAATTAAGCATATGCCGACATATTGGGGTCCGCAGCCGATGACATCCGGGCCTGTTTATGTCGGGGCATTAATAGTTTTTCTATTTGTTTTGGGTATCTTTCTGGTAAAAGGAAGTGTCAGGACGTGGGTGTTGATTGTTACTGCCTTGGCTGTTATGCTTGCATGGGGGCGTAACTTTATGTGGTTCACCGATCTGTTTTTCGATTACCTTCCGGGTTATAATAAGTTCAGAACTGTATCCATGACTTTGGTTATGGCACAATTTGTCATGCCTCTGCTTGGTCTTCTGGCCGTTAAAAATATTGTTGATGGTAAAGTCTCAAAAGATGAGATATTAAAAGCTCTAAAATATGCAACGGGAATTGTAGGCGGGATAATTATATTTTTTCTGATAAATCCCGGAATATTGAGTTTTACCTCTCCTGGCGATGCACAGTTGGGTGATTTTGCGTCGGCTTTAATTGCTGATCGTGAATCTATGATGAGGAGTGATGCCATTCGCTCGTTGATGTTTGTTTTAATAGGAAGTGGTTCATTGTGGTTATATGTAAACCGCAAGATAAAATCATCTCATCTGTATCTTATACTCGGATTGGCAATTCTTGTTGATCTTTGGGGCGTTGATAAAAGATATATGAATAATGATGATTTTGTTAGTAAGCGTAAAGCAATAATGCCTTTTACACCATCGGCTGCCGATAAATTTATTCTTCAGGATATTACCTATTATCGGGTATTGAATGTTGCCGTAAGCACATTTAATGATGCAAGCACTTCATATTTCCATAAGTCGATAGGTGGTTATCACGGAGCAAAGATGCGGAGATACCAGGAATTGATAGATTTTGAAATAAATAAAGAGATACAGCAATTTATCAACACACTTAAAAGTAAACCTACGCCGCAAGCGGTTGACAGTACTTTAAGGCAGTTGAATGTCTTGAATATGTTAAATACAAAATATATAATTTATAATCCGCAGGCACAACCGGTTGTAAATCCTTATGCGCTTGGTAATGCCTGGTTTGTTGATAAGGTTAAAGTGGTTGAAAATGCTGATGAGGAAATTAAAGCTGTTCAGAATTTTAACCCGTCAAAGCTTGCAATAGCAGATAAACGTTTTAAAGACCAGCTTTTTGATTTCTCAAGAGATAGTTCTGCTGTCATCTCTTTGACCGAGTACAGGCCAAACTACCTGAAATATAGTTCTAAAGCTGCAACAGACCAACTGGCAGTAATGTCGGAAATATATTACGACAAAGGCTGGAATGCCTATGTAGACGGAAAACCTGTGCCTCATTTCAGAGTTGATTATGTCCTGAGGGCCATGAAAGTTCCCGCCGGGGAACATACAATTGAATTTAAGTTCGAACCTGAGACCTGGAAAATAGGAGGTGTTGTTTCGCTTGTTAGTTCAATTCTTTTCTTTTTATTTATAATTATTGTTTTTTACACGGAGTATAAAAAGAAAGGAGATAAAACACAGGAAGTTAATTAAGTATTATCTGAAATTTATTTTACAAAAGCAGGCGATCGTTTATGACATATGTCATAAATTTTAAACAACCCAATTGGAAAAAAAAAATATTTAAACTACTTTTGCCTGCGATTTCTAAATACCTGTACGCGTTTTGTGTCAAATTGTAAGTGGAGGATGGCGAATTTTTAGAAATCATAACTCTTAATGAAGGCCTTATATCAGAGGTGTTTGCCTTGTTTTTTCCTCCCGGTAAAGTTTAAAAATATGCAAAAGAGATTTCCAAAACCCCAGGGATTGTATGACCCTGCTAACGAACACGACAATTGCGGAATTGGCTTTATGGCCAATATAAAAGGGGTAAAATCGAATGATATTGTAAGACGGGGATTAGAGATTCTTGTTAATATGACTCATCGTGGTGCCGAAAGCTCGGATAATAAGTCGGGTGACGGTGCCGGTATTCTTATTCAGTTGCCGCATGAGTTTTTTAAGTCGCTTGGCTTTCAGCTTCCGGCTGAAGGGAAATACGGATCCGGAATGTTGTTTCTGCCAAAAGACAAATCCGAGGCGGATGCCTGTATTGAACTTTTAAACAACACCATCAAAGAGGAGGGGCTTGAACTTATTGGCTATAGGGATGTGCCTGTTAATAGCAGTGTGATCGGAGAGATTGCATCACGTACCGAGCCTTTAATTAAACAGGTTTTTATAAAAGGCAATTACGAACAGGATAAGCTTGAGCGTAAACTATATATTATTCGCAAACTTACAGAGAACCGTATTGCCGCTTCCGATCTGAAAGAGAAAGAATCTTTTTATATCCCGAGTCTTTCATCTAAGATATTCATTTATAAAGGTATGCTTACTCCGGAACAACTGGGGCTCTATTATACCGATCTTCAGGATGCAAGGGTGAAAAGTGCAATCTCTCTTGTTCATTCACGTTTCAGTACTAATACCTTTCCTACATGGGACCTTGCTCAGCCGTTCCGGATACTTGCACACAATGGTGAAATAAACACTATAAAAGGTAACAGGTTATGGATGGAGGCCCGTGAAGGCCTGCTGCAATCTGATGTTTTCGGAGAGGACCTGAAAAAGATCTTTCCTGTAATAGAGCAGGGAAAAAGTGACTCGGCTTCACTTGATAATGTACTGGAATTTCTGGTTCTTACAGGTAGATCTATTCCTCATGCTCTTTCAATGCTGATACCGGAATCGTGGAACAATAAGAACCCTATCCCGGAAAGTTTAAAAGCATACTATGAGTATTATTCTACCATTATGGAACCGTGGGACGGTCCTGCTTCGATAGTATTCTCCGACGGTCGTTACATAGGTGGAACTCTTGACCGTAATGGTTTGCGCCCGTCGAGGTATGTGATAACCAAGGATGATAATATCGTAATGGGTTCCGAAGTGGGAGTTCAGACTTTCCCGCCTGAAGAGATAAAAGAAAAAGGCCGTTTAAAACCGGGAAAACTTCTTTTGGTAGATACTCAGCTGGGAATCATTATTCCTGATGAAGAGATAAAGGCACAGCTTTCGAGTCGTCATCCTTACGACAACTGGCTTAAGGAGAATCGTATACGCCTGAAAGATATCGAGGTGAAACAACGTGTGCCGTCTGATCTGGGTGAAAAATATGAAGAGTATCTCAAATCATTCGGATACGATAAAGAGGAGTTTGAAAAAATTATTACTCCGATGGCACAAACGGGAGCAGAACCTATCAGCTCGATGGGTAATGACACTCCTATGGCAGCGTTGTCGGGTAAGCCGCAACGTATGTTCTCATACTTCAGGCAACTGTTTGCGCAGGTTACCAATCCACCTATCGACCCTATACGTGAAGGACTGGTAATGGCGCTTACAAATTATATCGGTTCGGTGTCGAAAAACCTGCTGGAAGAGTCGCCGCTGAATTGTCGTTCCATTAAGTTCGAAAGCCCGATAGTAAACAATACCGACCTTGGCAAGATCAAGGATTTTCGCAGAGATGAGTTTACTCACGTAACCATACCTATGGTCTTTCCGGCAGGTTCGGGAGGTGAAGGGCTGAAGAAAGCAGTGGATGATATGTGCAAAACTGCAGAAAAAGCAGTGGATGACGGAATACACTACATCCTGCTTTCCGATAGGGACATCGCAAAAGACAAAGCCCCGGTACCTTCATTGCTGGCTGTGGCAGCAATTCACCATCATCTCATCAAAAAGAAAAAAAGAATGCAGATTGGTCTGCTGGTTGAAACCGGCGAGGCACGTGAGGTTATGCATTTTGCTTTGCTGCTCGGATTCGGAGCCAGTGTTGTGAATCCGTATGTGAGCTTTGCCATTATCAACGACCTTGTGAAACAGGGCAAGATAAAGATGAAGTACAGCGAGGCACGTGAAAACTATATTAAAGCTATCGATAAAGGATTGCTTAAGATACTTTCAAAGATGGGTATCAGTACGCTGCGTAGCTATCACGGAGCCCAGATATTTGAGGCGGTTGGTATCTCAAAAGAACTGATCGATGAGTATTTCACAGGAGTGCCGAGTAAGATCGGTGGTGTTGGTCTGGAAGAGATAGCAAGAGAGTACGAGATTGTTCACAGCCAGGCATACGAAAAATTGTTCAACAAAAACCCGTTCGATTACAGAGGCGCTTATGCTTACCGTAAATACGGAGAAAAGCACGGCTGGAATCCTGATACAATAGGGTTGCTGCAATGGGCGACATCGCGTAACGATTATAAAAAATACAAAGAATTCAGCCGTCTGGTTGAAGAAGACAATAAAACACCATTGTTCATCCGGGGATTCCTGAAACTGAAAGAGGGACGTAAGCCGATTGATATTAATGAGGTTGAGCCGGTAGAGAGCATCTTTAAACGGTTTGTTACCGGAGCTATGTCATACGGTTCTATCTCGAAAGAGGCCCACGAGGCAATGGCCCTTGCAATGAATAAAATCGGAGGGCGAAGCAACACGGGTGAAGGAGGAGAGGATGCCAAACGCTTTAAGTCGCCGGCACGAAGTTCCATAAAACAGATAGCAAGTGGTCGTTTCGGGGTTACCAGCAATTACCTTGTAAATGCCGACGAGCTTCAGATAAAGATTGCACAGGGTGCAAAGCCGGGTGAAGGCGGACAGTTACCCGGATTCAAGGTTGATAAGATTATTGCCAGTCTGCGTAAATCAACACCTGGTATCACACTTATTTCACCGCCGCCTCATCACGATATCTATTCCATAGAGGACCTTGCACAGCTGATCTTTGACCTGAAAAGCATCAATCCGTCGGCTACTGTGAGTGTTAAGCTTGTATCGGAGAATGGAGTCGGAACCGTAGCTGCAGGTGTTGCAAAGGCACATGCCGACCTTATTGTGATAAGCGGTACCGAAGGTGGTACAGGAGCAAGTCCTGCAAGTTCGATAAAACACGCAGGTATGCCTGTTGAAATTGGCCTTGCCGATGTTCAGCAGACACTTGTGATGAATAACCTTCGAGGCAGGGTGAAAATTCAGACCGACGGTCAGTTGAAAACAGGTCTTGATGTGATAAAGATGGCCATTCTCGGTGCTGAGGAGTACGGATTTGCAACAGGTGCTTTAGTAACCCTTGGTTGTGTTCTGATGCGCAAGTGTCACCTTAATACCTGTCCGGCAGGAATAGCCACTCAGGATAAGGATTTGCGTAAGCGTTTTCTTGGAAAACATGAATATGTTGTAAATTATTTCACATTTATTGCACAGGAAATAAGAGAATACCTAGCCCAGCTTGGCTTTAGATCGCTGGACGAAATTATAGGACGCGTAGAGCTTCTTGAACAGGATAGAAGTGTAGGTAACTGGAAAACCAAGGGAATAGATATGAGCAACTTGCTTTACTTCCCCGAAGAAGGCAATATGTATCCGATACGTAACATCACAAAACAAAAACATAAGATTGATGATGTTCTAGATCGCGAACTTATAAAGCAGGCCAAACCGGCACTTGTGAACAAGTCGAAAGTGTGGATTGCCAAAGAGATACATAACACCGACCGTACCGTAGGTGCGATGCTTGGTGGTGAAGTATCGAAAAAATACGGAGAAAAAGGTTTGCCGAAAAATACCATTAACTGTACCTTCAGAGGTTCGGCAGGGCAGAGTTTCGGGGCATTTCTTCCCAAAGGAATCAGTTTCCGTCTTCAAGGCGATGCGAATGACTATCTAGGTAAAGGCCTTTCGGGTGGAAAAATAATTGTTGTACCGCCAAACGGAAGTACATTTGTGCCTGAGAAAAATATTATAATTGGAAATACTGTGCTTTACGGAGCAACGAGTGGATTCCTTTATGTAAGAGGAGTTGCCGGAGAGCGTTTTGCCGTACGTAACTCCGGTGCCCACGCTGTGGTTGAGGGTGTTGGTGACCATTGCTGTGAGTATATGACAGGCGGCCGTGTTGTTGTAATCGGAAAGACGGGACGAAACTTTGCGGCAGGTATGAGCGGAGGTATAGCTTATATTCTTGATGAGGATGGAAACTTTGAGTATTACTGCAACAAAGGGCTTGTAGATTTAACTCCGGTTGAAGATTATGCCGATGTTCAGGAGCTGCAGTTTATGCTTAACAAACATCTGATGCATACCCAGAGTGAAAGGGCACAGGAGATACTTGTAAACTGGGAACAGTACCTTCCGATGTTCATTAAAGTTATTCCATTCGAGTATAAGAAAGTTCTTGAAGAAGAAAAAGTGCGAGAACTTGAGAAAAAACTCAGGGAGACTGAAGATGCTCCTTATCTTTTTGAATAAAAAAGCCCTGTTTTTGCAAAAGGAAAAGAACCGGGCAAAATAAAATAACTTTCTCCTTTGTGTGCGTCACACAGCTTAAAATCAGGAGAAAGATTTTAAAACTTAGTTAGTTATGGGAGACCCCAAAGGATTTATAAAGATTAAAAGGAAAGAAGCAGGTTACAGACCTGTGGAAGAAAGAGTTGATGATTACGGTGAGGTTGAACAGGTTCTTAACGAAGCCGACCGTAAACTTCAGGCGTCACGGTGTATGGACTGCGGAGTGCCGTTTTGTCATTGGGCTTGTCCTACCGGAAGTAAGATTCCTGAGTGGCAGGATGCTCTGTATAAAGGAGACTGGAAACTGGCAAATGATATTCTTCACTCTACTAACAGTTTTCCAGAGTTTACAGGACGAATATGTCCGGCTTTGTGTGAAAAATCCTGTGTTCTTGCTGTTCATGAGGAGGCAGTTACAACACGGGAGAATGAAGTGGCTGTTGTAGAAAAAGCATTTTCATTAGGATATATTAAGCCGCGTATTCCTGAAGAGAGAACAGGTAAAAAGGTAGCTGTGGTGGGTTCGGGACCTGCCGGGCTTTCCATTGCCGATCTGCTTAATCAGGCAGGACATTCGGTTACCGTTTTTGAAAAGGATGAGGCATGCGGAGGTCTTTTACGTTTCGGTATTCCCGATTTTAAACTAAATAAAAGGATTATAGACCGCCGCCTGAAGATTTTTGAAAAAGAAGGTATTGAGTTTAAAACCGGCGTTTATGTCGGTGAAGATGTAAAAGGTAAAGATATCCTGAAAGATTACGATGCTGTTGTTCTTGCTATTGGTGCAATGCAGCCTCGTGATCTTCCAGTGGAAGGACGTGACCTTAAAGGTGTACATTTCGCTCTTGAATTTCTGACTCAGCAAAACAGGGTGAACAGAGGTGAAAAAATACCTGACGATGAAAGAATCCTTGCAACAGGAAAGAATGTGCTGGTTATCGGTGGTGGAGATACAGGAAGCGATTGTGTGGGAACATCGAACAGACAAAAGGCAAAGAGTGTAACACAGATTGAGATTTTGCCCAAACCTCCTAAAAAACGAAGCCCCGATAATCCCTGGCCCTATTGGCCTAATGTACTGAAAACATCAACTTCGCACGAAGAGGGCTGTAAACGTTACTGGAGCCTGAATACAAAACGGTTTATTGGTGAAAACGGAGTTCTGAAACAGACAGAGGTTGTAGAGGTTGAATGGAATAAAGACGAGAACGGAAGATGGAAGATGACTGAAAAACCGGAAACTACAAAAATATTTGATACTGATCTTGTTTTTCTTGCTTTGGGCTTTGTACATCCAATACACAAAGGCCTGGTTGAAGAGCTCGGTCTTGAGCTTGACGAAAGAGGTAACCTTAAAGTAGACGATAAGTTTCAGACCAGTAAAGCAAAAGTTTTTGCAGCAGGGGATGCTGCTTCCGGAGCAAGTCTGGTCGTTAAGGCCATTGATCAGGGGAGAAAAGCTGCTGAAAGTATACACTACTTCCTGATGGATAATAAATAGGTCGTTGTTCAATATTTCACTGTCGGCGTGGCTGTAAAGTCACGCCGACAGTGTTTTTGCAATACCCCTAAAGTTGCGTCCCGGGTAAAATATAGTGCTTTGCCGCAGCGTTTGCTCCTACTGTTGTCGGATTAAAGGTTTAACCCAAAATGGGGATGTCCAAAAAGTCGTCATTCCGAACGGAGTGAAGGAATCTCAAAACTCACAAGCTTTGAAAGTCAAGAGATTGCTTCGTCGTTCC
>JAADEM010000014.1 GCA_013153405.1 Chlorobiota bacterium | reverse complement strand
ACACTGAAGTTTGTTATGCAAATATATGTATAAAATTTAGTACTATGCAAGACAAGGTACTAAAAATTTTCATTTTTCTTGTTGTTGAGGTTGTTTTACCGGCAAAAAATCAGGAAGTTATAAGAAGAAGAGGAGAGTGTGTTTTATTGTAAAAATATAAATACAGCCTTGTTTAGAGTTAAAGGAGCAAAGTTTTTATACATAAAAGCTTCGTTATTTTAACGACTTTATCCAAAAATTCTGGAAAATAGTTCTATCTTTTTTTGCTGAAAGATGAAAGGTTTGTCGAGATGGAGAAGTGGTTTGATGAACCGGCAAGATGATAGCGGGCAGAACCATATGAAAACCTGAATTTGTATACACGAAATCCAAAACCCCATGAAAAACCAACAGTTGAGGATTTGGCATCGATTGTAAGTTCTTTTCTTCTACGGTGATTATATCCGGCAGAAACATAAAAGTTTTTTGAAGGGATAAACTCCATTCCGAATATCATATGGCGCATAAACTTATCACCAAACCCCGGTTCTTCATCATCTTCAAAATCAATGGCAGCACTCTCTTCGTTATCGGGCAATGTGTAAGTGAGATCAAAGCTTAAAAGGTCCTGTGCAGTTATTGAAAAACGAAAAGGGGCATGAGCAAGTTTTATACTCATACCTGCCTGAAGGTCGGTGGGTAGAGGTTCTGTGGTTTCGTTATAGGTTGTAAGCTGTGCTCCGAAATTCTTTAATGTAACACCGGCATTAAACAATCCTGAAGCTGAAGAATACATAAAACCCACATCAAAAGCAAAGCCGAAAGAATTATATCTTTCAAAGTTTGATATTATCGGCTTCATAGTAATACCGGCATTAAACCTGTCTGAAAGCTGCCGGGCATAAGTTATTAAAAAAGCATATTCACCGGCCGAAAAACTTCCGTTTATATTTCCGTATTCGTCGGCTCGGTCAAATGTTCCGTAATTGATATAATGAATTCCAAACGAGAATGTTCCTATTCGTTCAAAAGTTTGTGCATATGCAGCATATCCATAATTAATATCGGAGAGATATGGAACATAATTGAGAACCAGTTGTCCGTTAATAGTATCATTCAGTGCTGCCGGATTATGAAAAACCAGGTTAAGGTCATTGTCGCTGAGTCCGACCTGATTTCCTCCCAAGGCTGCAATGCGTGCCGAATTTGTAAGATTAAGAAACTCATATACAGCATCCCCACCCTGTTGAGCTCTTAATAAAACAGGAAATGACAGGATTAAAACAGTTATGAAATTTATGAGTCCTATTCGCATAATTACAATATCAAACGACAAAAATAGATTTTTAGTCTGTTAATGCAAGGTCAATTCATTTGTAAATATCTTTAAGTTTCTCAACTATATCAAAAACTGCGGGACAGACAAAGGTATTTTTTAATGTCAGAGTGCTTATCTGATAAAATCTTTTACGGTCGGTATGTGGATATTCACGACATGCACGCGGCCTTACATCATAAATCATGCAATAGTTATCATGCATCAGAAACGGGCAAGGAGTTTCTTTGAAAACATAATCATTGTCACTGTCAAGAGTTAGGTATTTTGTTGTAAAAACAGAGGGGCTTATCTTCAGGTGACGTGAGATCCGATCAATGTCTCTGTCTATAATTATCGGACTTATTGATCTACAGCAATTGGCACAATTCAAACAGTCGGTATATCCAAACACTTCATCGTGAAGCTCAGAAACCACGTTGTCAAGATTTTTAGGCTTTTTCTTTTTGAGTTTATCAAGAAAGCGTTTGTTTTCTTTATTTTTTTTACCAGCCTCTTCTTTTAATTTATCCGGATCAAACATCAGTAATATTAAATAGTTTTTAAATATAGCTTATTACCTGCAAATGAAATAAAACAATACCTGTTTGTTTCATCATTTTAGAATAAAATTGTTAATTTAGCATCTGAGTATCTTACATTTGACTGTTTCGGTTTATTTATGCAAATTTTAAATAATATAAAATTTATAACAGGGGACCCCGAACAGTTCAATATAAAACACCGAATATTAAATGCTACTCTTCTTGCAGGGGCGGTTTTGTTTTTTATTGTTCTGATTGCAAATATTATTTTGCAATTAAACTGGATTGTAAATATTCTGATTATAATCGGAATAGTACTTTTCATAACCCTTTATGTTTATTCGCGCAAAACAGGGAAGTATTTTCTGCCTGAGGTTCTGGCTTTCGGTTATCTGGTTTTTTTGTTTACTCCGATAGTTTGGTTTGCCAATGGTGGCTCAAACAGTCCTTTTCAATATTATATTCCGTTCTTTATTGTAGGAATGCATGTTTCAGTTTCAGTGAAAACCAGGAGAATTCTTATTCCTTCATTAATAACCATTTCCATTCTTTTAATTATTGTTGAGTATTTTCATCCGGAGCTTGTTGTTAATTATGAAAACCGGTTGAGCAGATATGTTGATCTCATAATCGGAATGTTTTTTTCACTTACCGGAACATACATCTTTGCCAATGTATATTTCAATCTGCTTGAGGATGCAAATAATAAGCTGAAGGAAAAAAACATTAAGCTGAACAAAATAAGAGAAGAGGTAATTGCACATGAAAAACTGATTAAGCAACAAAATATCGAGCTTGAAGAAAAAGCCCGGAAACTAGAGGAGCTGAACCGGTCGAAAGACAGGTTTCTTTCCATAATATCACACGACCTGAGAAGTCCGTTTAATTCATTACTGGGATTAACCGAAATCCTGATTTTAAATAAAGAGAAGGTAAATAACCCGGAAATTATTCGTCTTGTTGATGGAATTCACGAATCGGCAGAACAGGCCTATAAGTTAGTTCTGAATCTGCTCGAGTGGTCTAAGATGCACTCTAACCGGATGGAGTATACACCTGTAAAACTAAACCTGAAGAAAGTAATTAAAAACAATATTGATTTGGCAAAGCTTCAGGCAAAGAACAAAGGAGTAAAAATACAGTTTGAGGATACAACCGGAACCTGCATTGTACGTGCTGACGAAAATATGGTTAATACAATAATCCGGAATATGCTTTCCAATGCAATTAAATATACCCGGGGTGGAGGTAATGTTACCATAAAGTGCGAATGTAACGGAGAGAATTGTAGAGTAGATATCAGTGATACTGGAATCGGAATACCAGAAAGAGTGCTAAAACAGATACTCGACACTGAAAACAAAATATCCACCAAAGGAACTTCCGGAGAGATTGGGACAGGCCTTGGTCTCGTTCTCTGTAAAGAATTTGCCCGAATAAACAAGGGTAAAATTACCGCTGTGAGCGAAATCAATAAAGGCAGTACTTTCACTCTTATTCTGCCTTCCTACAAAGATGTTTTCTGAGGGGCCTACCGGAGAGTGTAAATTAAATAAAGACGAATAAAACACATACGGCAATTATAATGCTGAAACCGGTGATAATCGGGATTCTTACGGATTTATCTCCGAGAAATATCACGTATCCGAGTTTCATCAGATTGTTACTGCTTATTGCAATAAGTGTAGCATTGGCAATATCGGTAAGAGTTACCTGATACTTTCCGGAAAACAGAGATACAAGAAACGGGTCTATGTCTGTTACTCCTACAATTAAAGCTAAAAGGTCAAGTCCTTTTGTGCCAAATTCACCAAGAACATATTTTGTTACAACGGAGAATAGTACAAAAAGAAAAGCGAAAAGCATAGCAGTATTGAACTCCAGGGGATTTTTATTTTTAGACGGCTGCAGTTCTGTGACTTTACCTTTTTTGCCCGAACGGTACAATACTCCTGCTGTAATGAATGTAATAAGAGTAAGTACCGAGAACGGAACAATAAGATGTTTTGCCAGATCTGCATTGAAAATAAGTACAATGGCAAAAATCCGGATAAACATCATTCCTGTAGCCAGAATCACAGAAGAGGCTATCTGATTGGCAGCAACATCGGGATCCTTACTTTTCCGGGCCAGAACCACTGAAGTGGCTGTGCTGCTGTACATGCCACCCAGGACTCCGGTTATCAGTATTCCGTTTTTCGGGAAAACAAACTTTTTAAGTATATAGCTCAGGTAAGAGATGCCGGAAACGACCACTACGGCAAGCCAGAATTTAAAAGGTGAAACAGGGATTAAATCACTTATTTCCGAATTGGGCAGTAACGGTAATATGATGCCGCTTATTACAAGAAATTTTGCCAGTGTAATAAATTCGTTGTCGTCAAATTTGCCGCTGAGCATACGAAACTGCTGTTTTAGCTGAGTGAGAATAAATATAACGCTAACCACCAGTATCGACAGCCACAGGGGTGCCAGGTAAATCAGAGGAGCAAGGCTGTATGTGATAAGAACGATAACAATGGAGGTAAGCCCGTATTTATTCTGATTTTCGATTCTCTTGTAATAATATATAGCCAGAAAAACTGTTATGGCAATGCCTCCTGCCGTAAATACCATTAAATTGCCGGGCGAGATACGATACAGGACAAATCCCAGAATACCTATCATGGTAAATGTTCTGTCCATTCCGAAATTTGAATCTCTTGGTTCATCAAGATGCCTGCGTCTTTGCTCAAGACCAATGAGAAGTGAAAAAGCAGCAACAACAGTGAAGTTTATCAGATCGGCCGGGATGTTTTCTGTGATATTCATTTTTTATTTCTTTTCCTGATACAGATATCGTTTCAGACTCTTTTTGGGCGTTTTTTCAAACTCCTCGTCCATTATCTCGAAACGTGCTATATTTACGTGTGATGGGAGTTTTTTGTTTAATTTTTTCAGATAATCATTCAGTGTTGTGAGAAGTTTATTTTTGTTGTGGTCAAATTCTTTAAATTTATCCTGGTCGGGATAAACAAGGGCAACCAGTTTTTCATCTCTTTCAACTACAAGTGATTCCTGAATGTACATACAGTTGTTTATTTCCGATTCAATCTCCTCGGGATATATATTTTTACCGGAGGGACCAAGTATCATGTTTTTATTCCTGCCGCGTATAAAAATAAAACCGTCTTTATCAATTACTCCGAGATCACCGGTGTGGAGCCATCCGTCTTCATCAATGGCTTGTGCTGTTGCTTCCTGGTTTTTATAATATCCGTCCATCACGTTTTCGCCACGGACCATTATTTCTCCTACAATATTTTCCGGATCGTCGGAATCTATTTTTATTTCTAAAGTATCAACACCCCTTCCGCATGAACCCAGTTTGCTCTCTTTCCATGGAGCATAGCTGATGAGAGGTCCGCATTCGGTCATTCCGTAACCTACGGTAAACGGGAATTTCATTTTACGGAATATAATTTCTGCGTCTCTGTTGAATGCTGCTCCTCCGAGTACAACTTCATGAAAATTATTCCCGAATACTTTCATGAGTTTATCCCTCATTTTTTTGTAAACAAGGGTATTTAGCCCGGGAATGCTTAACAGAAGTTTTGTGGTCGGTTTCTCGATTGCCGGAAGTAGTTGTTTTTTGTAAATTTTTTCCGGGATTAGAGGCACCAGCATAATCAGTCGTGGTTTTACCTGAGCAAATGCCTTAACAAGTACCGGCAGCGGCGGTATTCTGGTAAGGAATGTAATATGACATCCCAGAGAAAACGGAAACAGAAAATCAAATGCCATACCGAAAGAGTGTGCCAGTGTAAGCAATGAAAGTATTGAATCGCCGGCTTTTAATGGCATGTTTCGTTGAGCATATCTTACATTGGCTGTAAGGCTGTTGTGTGACAGCATAACTCCTTTTGAAAATCCGGTGGTTCCTGACGTGTAACTTATGAGTGCCAGGTCATTGTTGTCAATATCCGGGAAGCTAACATGTTCAGGATTTATGCCTAAAGGATACTTTTCTTCGAACAGGTTTCCGAGTTTATTGTAGATTTCGGTGGTTTTTTTGCTCCTTGAAAACAGTATTGAGGAAATCTCGAGAGAGAAAATAGTTTTTAATTGTGGCATTTTATCCGGATCAATATTTTTCCAGACCTGATCGGAAACAAAAAAATAAACAGAATCGGAATGATCAACTATATGATGTATGTTGTCGGCTCCGAAATCAGGCAAAATAGGAACAATAACAGCACCGTAAGTTACTGTTGCAAGAAAAACCACTGACCAGTTTACAGAGTTGTTTCCGAGTAATGCAATTTTATCTCCTTTTTTAATGCCGGTTTTTTCAAAAAACAGATGAAGCTTGAGTATCTCTTCTGCTGTTTCACGGTATTTTATTGATTTCCCGTCATAATCAGCCAGGGCGTCAATGGCCCAGTTCTTTTTCAGGCTGTCTTCAATGTATTTTACAAGCTTCTCTTTCAGCATGATATTCAAGTTTAATTTATTCACATAAATATAGCGAATTTATGATAAATCAAAGCGATACGTAAGTTTTGTTTCCGTATTGCCGCGTTTTATATGTCTAAAGGAGACAATGTATATCTACGTCAGAAAAACTTCTTTTTGGAAATAGTCGCAACAAAACTTTTGAGGTAAAAGGGCTCAAAGTATGCAACATCAACAAAGTCGTTGTTTTGAAATGCCTGTTCGGAAAGTTCTGACATGTTTGCAGCAAGAGGAACTACGTTGTCGATAAAAACAGCATTCTGATGATTAATAATTTCTTTGCATTTGGCTGCTCCGTTACCAAAGAAAAATATTCTGTTATCTTTCAGTTTATCGGCAAAGGATTCTTCATCAATAATCAGTGCATTGGTCTTTTCAATAACTTTTAAGTCGGCACTGTGTAATGCAGTGTATACTTCCATCCGGCGGGCGTCTATCATAGGAGCAAACAAACTGCTCTTTTTTTCTTCATTTGTCAGTTTCTTAAAAGCTCCTGTGGTAATTATCGTAAGTGTATCTATGGCTATCAGCGGAATGCCAAGAGCATAGCAGATTCCTTTGGCTACCGACGTTCCTATTCTTAAACCTGTATATGAGCCCGGCCCGGCACTTACGGCTACTGCGTTGAGCTCTTTCATTTCCGGTGTTCCGGATGTTTTAAAAAGCTCCTGTATTAAAAGGGTCAGATGTGTGGAATGGGAGTTAGGTTGGAAAAGTTCCTTTTTTGCCGTTACAATCCCATTGTCGGATAAAGCCACCGAACAAACATCTGTAGAAGTTTCTATGTTCAATATTAATCCCATTCCTGTAATGTTTCAGGCACAAAACTAATAAAAGATATTTAAAGTAGGTATAAAGGTTTATCTGTAAGAATTAAACAGGTTTCTGTCATATTCTTTTATTTCCGGTATTTTACCTTAACATTAAATAAATTCTGTCTTTAGTAGAGCCATGATATTTTTATTTTTTCTTGTATGGTAAATTCATTAAATTAACCTTAAAAAAGAATGTTTAAAATTGGTATTATCGGGCCGGGTGAAAGTTTGTGCAGTACAGATCTTTACCGGTTTGGAGAAGTGTTGGGCAAAAAACTCGGGTTATTGGAACAGGTCGTTGTATGCGGCGGGAAAGGCGGTTTCATGGAGGCTGTGTGTAAAGGAGTAAAGTCGTCACCGGCAACATTCGCTGGACAAACAATAGGAATATTGCCTGAAGATACCTCTGCCTTTGCCAACTCTTATATTGATGTAGCAATTCCTACCGGAGTAGGGGTTGCCAGAAACATAATAATTATAAATACGGCAGATATTATAATTGGTGCCGGGGGAGGGGCAGGTACTTTGTCGGAACTTGCTTTTGCCTGGCAGAAAGGTAAAACGGTTTTGTGTATAACTGGATTTGGCGGATGGACTGAGAAACTGGCGGGAAAAGAGATTGATACACGAAATAAGAACCTTTTGATAGAAGTAAGGACGCCAGAGGAAATAGTTGAACAAACAGAAATTTTCAGGTATAAAACACATTAACATCTTTTAACAGGAACAGCGGAATGCGGGAGGGGTTGTTATATTCTGAAATAGCGTGTACTACAGGAGTATGGCGTTTTTATGGTGTCAGAAATGTATTTTTTTTGCCTCTGAATAAACATTTTTTTATGGCAGTTGTTAGATTAACTGAAATCAAAAATTATTAATTTAAAATATTTAAACACTAAAAAAACAGAATTATGGAACAAAGTGGAGTATTAGTACTTAAACCAATGCCTGAATTTAAAATGGAGGCATACAATGCAGAAACAGGAAAATATGTAGAAGTAAGCAGTGACGATTACAAAGGAAAATGGACAGTTATCTGTTTCTATCCTGCCGACTTTACATTTGTTTGTCCTACAGAGATTGCAGCAATGAATGCAAGTTTGGACGAAATTAAAGGTCGTTTGGGATGTGAGGTACTTGCTATCTCAACTGACACGAAATTCAGTCATAAGAGGTTTGCCGAGACTGAACCTTTGCTGAAAGATCTTAAACTAACTATGGGTGCTGATCCAACAGCTGAGGTAGCTGCAAAATTCGGTGTTCTTATAGAAGGTGCAGGCCTTGCTCTTCGCGGACGTTTCCTTATTAACCCTGACGGTATTGTTATGGCACAGGAAGTACAGGCTCCGCCGGTAGGTCGTAGCGTTAAGGAGTTTATTCGTCAGATTGAAGCTCACCAGCATGCTCATAAAACAGGCGAAGTTTGTCCGGCCGGCTGGCGTCCCGGAAAGAAAACTCTTCCTGTTAATACAGAAGTTGAAAAACTTACCGGCCGCGTAGGCGACTATATCACTATCGAAGAGATAATGAGCTAAGATATATTGTTGATAGAGTAAAAACCGGTCTTAAATAAAAGGCCGGTTTTTTATTTTCTTATTAATTCACATCACCCTTGTATCAAAAACATATATTTGCAAAAAATGTAATAAATGAGCAAAAACGCTAAAGTTTTCATTTCCCTGTCGCTTGCAATGATTTTCTGGGCTTTCTCATTTGTCTGGGTCAAACAGGCTTATGAATCTTTCGAACCGTTTACCGTTGTATTTTTCAGGTTGCTGATAAGCTCGGTTTTATTGTATGTGGTTCTAAAAACAATAGGGCAGTTGAAGAGTATGAGGAAACATGATTTGAAGTGGTTTGCCCTGCTGGCATTTTTTGAGCCGTTTATGTATTTTATGGGTGAGAGTTTCGGACTGAAATATGTATCTTCTACGGTAGGAGCTGTTATAATTTCAACTATTCCGCTTTTTGCCCCGATTGTCGACCGATTGTTTTTCAGAACAAAAATAACCTGGCTCAATCTTTCCGGAATAATTATATCTTTTGCCGGTGTTTTGATGATTATTCTTGAAAAAGATCTTACTTTAAAAGCTCCTTTGACAGGCATACTATTGCTTTTTGTAGCAGTTTTTGCTGCTTTGGGATATACCGTTGTTTTGAAAAAAATACCTGTGCATTACAATGCTGTTTCTATTATTACCTATCAGAATATGATAGGAGTATTTTATTTCCTTCCGATGTTTCTTTTGTTTGATTTCAGAAATATTGAGATTTCGGAAATTAAACCTGCTGCATACTGGTCGGTACTTCAGCTGGCTGTATTTGCATCTTCTGTTGCTTTTATATTTTTTACCTGGTCTATCAGGGTAATCGGCATAACCAAAGCAAATGTTTTTGTGAATATGATACCTGTTTTCACGGCTGTATTTGCATGGTGGTTACTCGACGAGCAGCTTACCGTTAAAAAATTTATTGGGATTGTAATTGTTATAGCTGGTGTGTTTATTTCACAAATAAAGAAGACACCGGTAATAATAGGAAAATAATTATTGCAGAAACATTTTAACTTCGTATTACTATTTCCGGATGGTCATTAACCGTTTTTTGCAATCTCTTCAAGCTTTTTTATATCGGAAACAACGATATCTTTTCCTGTCAGTTTCAGAATGCTCTCTTTTTCAAATTCTTTGATAAACCTGATAGTACTTTCAGTGGTAATTGAAGCGAAGTCGGCAATGTCTTTCCGTGTAAGGTGGAGGAACACATCGTGTTTCCTGAATTTATCCGATGAAAGGTAAAGTAAGGCAGATGCAAGTTTTCCCCGCATCTGTTTGTAAGTTACGTTTTTCAGCATATCCAGCAGCCAGGCTTCGTTTCGGCAATTACGTGAGGTTATTCTCATGGCAAATCCGGAATTTTTCAAAAACAGTTTTCGCAATGCCGTTTTGTCAATCATACATACCAGTGAGTCTTTCAAAGCAACTGCCGAATAGTTGTAAATGTTTTCATCGAATACCGATGAGAATGCAAGATAATCGCCGTCTACTGCAAGGCGGATGTTTATCTGTTTATTGCTGCCGGTCTGAAGGTAAACCTTTACCAGTCCGTCGATTACAAATAATACGTACGGAGCAAAAGCTCCTTGTTTGAAAAGTGTTTCACCCTGCAGGTAGGTAAGCTGTATTTTTTTGTCACTGATAAAATCCAGCTCATCGGGAAACAGGTGTTGAAAGCATTTTGAAAAATGCTCGCATGATTTGCAGTTTGCTGTATTACCTTCTCCTGTCACAATTGCCGGTTTTTAATCTTAAACGTGTGCAAAGTTATGAATTGTTATTGTTTTAAACGAAAAACAAAATTATTACAGCAAAAAAACTGTAAAATTTCATAATCTATCAGTAGTGACATGTTCAAAGTTTTAATCATTTTTGTTCCTGTAAAACAAAAATAAATAAAATGAAACGGGTAGCTATTCCTGTCATCAAAGGCAAATTAAGTGAGTATTTTGAGAATTGCCATTATTGCGAAATATTTGAAATTGATGGTGATAATGTAAAGAGCAATGAAGTTGAAGTGCCTCCTTCCGACATTTCTGATTTGCCTGAGTGGGCTGTAAACCAGGGGATAACCGATTTTATTGTTTATAAAATTGATAAAAATATTATAAAGGTTTTTACCGAAAAAAAAATAAATCTGTTTATCGGTATTAAAATTGATTCTCCCGACAAGCTGATTGAGTCATATGTAAACGGCGCATTAAGGTCTGATGAGGAGATAATATCTGAGATTACATCCGGTAAGTGATAAGAAATAATAAATCAGTCATATAACTAAACTATAAATTTAATGAAAAAAATTACGGGAGCAGAGGCAATACTCCGGTCGCTTAAAGAGGAAGGAGTTGACACTATCTTCGGATATCCGGGAGGTGCTATTATGCCTATTTACGACAAAATGCATAAAGAAGACTGCAGTATAAAACATATACTTGTGAGACATGAGCAGGGAGCTGCCCATGCGGCACAGGCGTATGCTCAGGTTACTGGCAAACCTGGAATCTGTTTTGCAACATCGGGGCCGGGAGCAACGAACCTGCTTACCGGCATTACAAATGCAAACCTCGATTCTATTCCTACTGTTTTTATAACAGCCCAGGTTCCTTCACACTTGCTGGGATCTGATGCTTTTCAGGAAACTGATATGGTAAGTTTATCGATGCCGGTAACGAAGTGGAATTATCAGGTTACAAAAGCAGAAGAGATTCCAGAGGCAATAGCCAAAGCATTTCATTTTGCCACAACAGGTCGTCCGGGGCCTGTATTGCTCGATATTACAAAAGATGCTCAGTTAAACACTCTTGATTACCGTTATAAAAAAATAAAATCGATTCGTTCTTACAATCCGGTACCTAAACTTAAAGAAGATGACTTGAATGAAGCGGTTAAAATGATAAAAGAATCGCGTAAGCCGATGCTTCTTGCCGGTCATGGTATTCTATTGTCACATGGCGAAAAAGAGCTTCTTGCTTTCATGGAGAAAACTCATATTCCTACGGCAGTTACGCTGTTAGGAAAATCAGCTATTCCCGAAGATAACCCGTGGTATGTGGGGATGCTCGGAATGCATGGCAATTATGCACCCAACATTCTTACTAACGAAGCTGACCTGATAATTGCAGCAGGAATGCGGTTCGACGATCGTGTTACGGGCGATCTGAAACGATATGCTGTAAAAGCAAAAATTATTCATGTCGATATTGATGAAGCCGAACTTAATAAAAATGTGCAGGCCGACCTTCCGGTAAATGCTGATATCAGAGAATTTTTTAAAGCAATAACACCAAGGTTGAATTACAAAGCCGGAGGTGAATGGCTTGATGAATTTGAGAAGCTGTATAAAACAGAATATGAAAAGGTAATTCAGCCCGAATGCTATCCTGAAAATGGCAAAATACGTTCAGGAGAGGCAATAAAAATGCTTTCGGATAAAACAAAAGGAGAAGCAATAGTTGTTACTGATGTGGGACAGAACCAGATGTTTGCTGCACGCTATTACGACTTTAAAAATCCGAATTCGCTTATTACTTCGGGTGGCTTGGGAACTATGGGATTCGGCCTGCCTGCAGCAATGGGTGCACAGGTTGGAGCTCCCGATAAGACAGTTGTGCTTTTTGCCGGTGACGGAGGTTTTCAGATGACATTTCAGGAGCTTGGTACGATATTTCAGTATAACCTTCCGGTAAAAATGATGGTGCTTAATAATAATTTTCTTGGTATGGTTCGTCAGTGGCAGGATTTGTTTATGGATAAACGGTATGCCGAAACCAATATGCCGACACCTGACTTTCCGAAGCTGGCCGGTGCATTCGGTATAGAAAGCCATGTGGTGACAAGCAGAGAGAATCTTGAAACGGCTATTGAGGATATGCTTAACTCAGAAGGCCCGTATCTGTTAGAGGTAAAAATTGAAAAAGAGGCAAATGTATTCCCGATGATTTATCCGGGAAGCGCAGTTGATGAAATTGTGCTTGAATAGATTTGAAAACAGTTTCATATCAACGATTTAACCAAAAACAAATAAAATAAGTTAATTATGAAAGAGATGTATACAATTACGGCATTTTCAGAAAACCATATCGGGCTTCTGAACCGTATTACCATAATATTCACACGGCGTCATATAAATATTGAAAGTTTAACTGTTTCATCGAGTGAAATGAAAGGAGTGCACCGTTTTACAATAGTAATTGAAGAGGAGGAGGCTCTGGTAAAAAAAGTGGTAAAACAGATATCCAAGCTTCCTGAAGTCCTGAGGGCAGCCTATTATCAGAACGATGAGATAGTTTACAGGGAGATAGCTCTTTATAAAATTTCAATCGAATCGGCAATAGAAAAAAACCTGGAGCATTTGCTCAGGGAGTACAATGCACGAATGGTGGATATACAGAAGGATTTTGTTATAATTGAAAAAACAGGTCATGTGGAAGATACCGAAAAGTTGTATGATATACTCAGGCATTTCGGAATATTGCAGTTCGTACGCTCTGGTAGAATCTCAATATCAAAACAGAAAAAAGAACTTTCTTCGTATTTAAGCGAACTTCCTATTAACGAATACGTAAAAGCATAAAAACTGCTTTTACGGGAAAGGCCGCAACGGATTTTTCAGCATTTCTGTTTAAGCTGATTTCTACTGCGGTTTTTCTTTTATTCGAACAGAATTTTATAATTTCCGTAAAATCATTATATTTTATGTTGATTTATTAGTTGTATTCTCATGGTAAAACAAAAAACAACAAAAAACAGATTTTGGAAATTTGTCAGAATATTTACTTTAAGTATTGTGCTGTTTGTGTCAGCTTTGGTTATTATTGCGGCATTGTCGGAAAAAAAGATAGCCAGATTGGCTTTCAGAAACGTGAAGGAATCACTCAATGTTCCTCTTGAGGTTAATGAAATATCTTTTACGCTGCTTAAAAAATTTCCGTTGGCGACAGTCGAGTTTAAGAATATGAAACTCGGTTATCCGGCCGACAGTATGAGCACATCCTTTCCCGATTCTGTCGTAAGTATCGACAGGCTTTATATTTCGGTCGAATCAGCTCCTCTTATTGATGGTATTTTTAATGTAAAAGATATTGAGATAGAAGGTGCCGATATTGATTATGTGGTAGGTAAAAACGGCATTAGCAATTTTGACTTTCTTCTTGACACCACAGCAACAGAAGAAGATACGACAAGCAGCCTCCTGGATCTCACCCTTAAAAGGTTAATTCTGAAAAATGTGAAAATTCACTATTGTGACAGTTCAAAGTCGTACCGGGCTACTATTGATATCCCTGAAATTAAATTAAAAGGGAAGGTTAAAGATGAAGAGTATGCAGGAGAAATTACCGGAAATGCGTTTGTAACTGATGTTAATATCGAAGGAACACCTATTGATCGCATGAAGCAAACCGAGGTGAAATTTGATATGGGGTTCCTTGATGATACACTGAAAATTTCAGGGTTAACCGTCATTACCGATGGGGCATATATGACTGCCAAAGGGAATGCCGTGATACAGGATGCTGTTTTAACCGATCTTACCTTTACAGGTAATAATCTTGATCTCGGAATACTAAAAAAATACATACCAAAAGATTCACTCGAAAAATACGGAATAACAGACATTGCAGGAACTCTTAATTTTACTGCCGGTATTAAAGGTGAAGTTTCCGATTCGGTTATTCCTTATGTGGAAATGAATGTTGAACTTAATGATGCAGTTTTAAGTACCAGGGATTATCCTGTTTTGGAAGATATTAACTCGGAAATTTACATAACAAACGGTAAGTTTCGCAATGATGCATCCACTATGGTGGATATTAAAAAGTTTTCGTTCCGGGCCGACAGTACCAGAGGGAATTTCTCGATGAAGATTACCGGGATGGAAAAGCCTGCCTGGGAATTAAACGGAGAGCTGAACGTAGATCTGGCCGATTTGACAACGTTTATTCCGGATTCTCTTGTAAAATCTGTTTCAGGAAAAATCGATGCCGGTTTCTCAACACGAGGAACACTGCCAGACTCCATTACGGATGAATTTATTGAGAGTACGCTTAATTCAAGCAGGGGCTGGATTGTTCTGAAAAATGTATCGGCAGAGTTTGTTGATTCTGTTCCCGGATTCAAGGAACTTTCCGGTAAAGTAAAATACATACCCGGGGAAATCTCTGCCGAGGGGTTATTTGTTGAATTTCCTGATTATGGTCTGGGCCTTAAAAACAGCTCTTTCAGAACCGGATTAAAAGGTAGTCTTACAAATTTGTCGAAAACTGTGCTGGACTCCATTGTCTTTAATATCAAAACCGGAAATTCGGAAATCAGCGGCACCGGATTTGTAAGTAATCTTACCTATCCCGAATACAGGATAAAAGCGAATGGAGACATCAGTTTTGAAGATTTTGCCGGTGCAGTGCCCGATACATTGATTAACAGCATGTCGGGGAATGTAAGGTTTTCAGTTAAATCCGAAGGAACCTTAAATCCGGATTCAATTACCGATAAAATAACCGAACTTTTTTTCAAAAACAGTTATTTAACAGCCGAAGCTTCCAACCTGACGGTTGAAATGCCCGATTCCCTTATGAGTATTAATAATCTGTCGGGCAGGATAAAAATGGTTGCTGATTCACTTTGGGCCTACGATGTGTCGGGAAATTATCTTGATATCGGCTTTAGTGCCGATGATGTAAAGATTTTCAATCTGTACGATACTTATTTTCTGAATATGAAGAAACAACTGTATGTTGAAGGAAAGTATCATCTTGACGATATCGATTATTCCCGACTGGCTCCGTTGGTGGATACGACTGAAACAGTTGATTCCCTAACAGAGATACAGAATTATACACTACTTATGAGGGGTAAAATATCGGTAAACAGTTTAAAGTATAACAAAGCTGTTTTTAAAAATATGTCAGCACTTTTTAAGGTGACCGACAGTTTATACATTATCGATAAGCTGAAGTTTAATGCTTTTGGCGGCAATGCCGATGTTTCGGTAAGATATGAAATTAAACCCGGTGGTAAAACCGTAATTAATACAAAACATTTAATAAACAGAATAGATATAAACCGGTTGCTTAGTGAGTTTGATGATTTTAAAGAGTATGGTAATACAGAGATTGAAGCCAAAAACATAGGCGGTTTTGTAACTGCCGAAATGCACATTAAAGCAGTTATGCTGGGCGATTCCCTGCTCGAAAATGAGACAAGGGTAAAAGGAAGTTTTAAGATAGAGAACGGTGGAATTTATAACTATAAACCTGCAATGGATATGGCCGAATTTACCGGCTTGAAAGAGCTGGACAATATCAGGTTTAAAACCTTCGAGAGTAAGATTTTTATGTTTAAAAATAAACTTTATGTGCCACGTACGTATATAGTGAGTTCGGCCCTTGATATCGGATTTTTCGGAATGGAAAGTATGGGCGAGGATTATGAATATCATATACAACTCCACTTGGGCGATGTGTTGAAAGGAAAATCTCAGAAGTTACTTAAGCGACAGGCAGAAAGTGGAGATGAGGTGTCGGATAAAGACCTTGACAGAAGTACCGTAAAACTGATTTATGCTTATATTAACGGTAAATCAAAAGTGGGATTCGACAGGAAAAAAGCACAGCGCATGATGGAGCTTAAAATCCGAACTCAGGAGAAAATGCTTGATCTCGTATTTTTCCCGAAACTTGTATCTTTTGATACTGGTGTAGAATAGTTCCTGTTATAGGCAACATTTATGCTTATTAACTGTTTTTAAAATAATATGTTTAACTAAATCTATAAAAAACATGACCATGAAGAAAAGAACATTATTAATGTCTTTAATGACACTGTTTGTTTTTACATTGTTTACAATAAGTTGTAATGATGATCCTGAAGAATACTGTGAACAGGACGATATCTGCGGAGAACAGGTTACTGCATGTTGTACTGATGATGACGGAAACACTACTTGTGTCTGGAAGTATGATGGTAAAGAATACACCGACATTTATGGTCTTTACGATGACCTGAATTGTGAATCATCTGTAGTGTTAAAGTCAGCAGAAACAGATGTGAAGACAGAAACACTTGCCAGGCTTCTTGAACTGATGGACCGTGCACATGCCGGATTATTGGTGCCGGATAAATAAATTTTTGAGAAAAGGAAGATGTTCCCAAAGTAAGATCTTAACGTCATTGCGAGAAGAAACGACGAAGCAATCTCTTGATTCTCAGCATCTGTGAATTTAGAGATCCCTTCATTTCGATCGGACTGACGACTTTTGGGGACATCCTCTCTTTTTTACCACCAGAAGAAGTATTTCTTTTTTAATTTTTTAAGCTGGGCCTCCAGACGATCTCCTCTTAAGTTAACAGCAATAATATTTCCGTCTCCGTCGATCAGAAAATTTGAAGGAACAAACTTAATTCCGTACAGTTTTGCTGCTTCATTTCTCCAGCCTTTAAGGTCACTTACGTGGTAAGGCCAGCTGAGGCCGTCGTCTTCAATGGCTTTAATCCAGTAACTTTTTTTCATGTCGAGAGAGACGCTGAAAATTTCAAAACCCTTTCCGCCTCTGAACTCTTCATCTTTATATTTGTTGTATACCCTTACAAGGTTAGGATTTTCCTTACGGCACGGGCCACACCATGATGCCCAGAAATCGATTAATACAACTTTCCCTCTTAACGATGACAGTTTCAGGACTTTACCGTCAGGTGATGTCTGTTCTATTTCTGGTGCTTTTTGTCCTATAGCCGGTGTTTGAGAACCGGCTACCGAAGTAAACTGAACAAGTATGAATATTACAAGTATTAGCTTTCCAAACATAGTTGTTAAATTATTAAAAGGTGTAAATATAACAATCATTGATCATAAACAGCAAAAATCGGCCATAGGGTCCGACGATTTTCGTTTTATATTAATATCCGATACGGAAGTTTCTGAAAAAGGTTTGGTTGTTAATCATAATGCTTTCTGTTGAATAAGAGATGTTTTTGCCCGAATAACGGATGTATAGTCACGATGAAGGAGGTTTGCATCAGCTGAATGTCGGGATAAGCAAATTTCTACCATATCGCATAACTGGATTTTATGGTATGATTCTTGACCGTTAAGGCACGGCGGCCAGTCTGACATACTTAACATTTTTTATGAATATACTGTTGAACTTATTGGAATATAAAATGTTATTTCGGATGGGGTTGTATTAATTTTAATTTTTATAATTTTGCATCCTGATTTTTCAATCTGTCAGAATGGTTCAGGAAAACAGAATTGACAAATTGACACTAATGATAAAACAGAAGTTAAATTAAAACAAATTATTGCTATGAAATTATTACAAACAGCAATTCATGAGATTGAAACTGCAGCTGAGCTGGAGAAAATCATTAATGAGAATGAGAATGTAATGGTGTGCTGCGGACGCATGGGTCCGATGTGTATTCCTGTGTACGACATTATGGAAGAACTTGAGGAAGAGCGTCCTGACGTGAAGTTCTATTCTATGGGATTTGATACACCCGAAGCTGCCCCTATCCGTAATGCTCCGATGTGTCGCGGGTTCATGGGTCTGCCGTTTACTGTTTATTACAAAAATGGTGAGATGGTTAAAGCAACCAGCAGTATCCAGACAAGAGAGCAGATAGAAGCTATTCTGGACGAATATTTTAAATAAAAAATAAAAACATCAGGGTGAGGTTTTAATGCTTAGGCATACTTCACCCTGTATTTTATAATTTGGTTTTAACCCGAGTTTTAAAGAGAAAATGGAAGATTTATACGACGTAATGATAATCGGCGGTGGTGCTGCAGGTCTTACAGCCGGGATTTATTCATCACGTGCAAAACTTAGCACGATAATTCTTAACGACGGTGCTGTTGGTGGCCAAATGGTTCTGACCGACGAAATAGCCAACTATCCGGGTGTTGAGAAAACAAAAGGCTTTATGCTTGCCAACACAATGAAAATGCAGGCAAAAAGTTTCGGTTGTAAAATAAGGACAAATGTGAATATTGTAAAGTATAACCTTGAAGGAGAGGTGAAGTCGGTTGAGCTGAAAGACGGCAGAAGTTTTAAGGCAAAAGCTGTTGTTCTTGCTCCGGGAGGTAAACCACGTTCATTAAATATTCCTGGTGAAGATAAGTTTAAGGGAACAGGAATTTCTTATTGTGCCACTTGTGACGGAGATTTCTTTACCGGTAAAGATCTGATTGTTGTTGGCGGAGGCAACTCTGCTCTTGAGGAGGCCGTTGCCCTTACAAACTTTGCCCGTAAGGTGACTATTGTCCATCAGTTCGATCATTTTCAGGCATTTGAACATGCTGTACAGGAAGCTAAGAATAATCCGAAGATAGACTTCATTATGGAGTCTGAACTCAGATCGTTTGAAGGCAATGAGGTTCTGGAAAAGGTGACTATTGAGCATTTGCCTACAGGAAAGATTTCGGAAATGAAAATTGACGGAGTATTTATATTTGTGGGTTATCAGCCAAATACAGAGGTATTCAAAGGTATTGTTAACCTGAATGAAAGAGGAGAAATACCGGTTGATGCCGATATGAAAACCAATATACCCGGTGTGTTTGCTGCAGGCGACTGTATAGCCAAAAAGTACCGCCAGGTAACTACAGCGGTAGCTGAAGGAACCGTAGCGGCATTGAGTGCGGCCGAATACATCAGAGGATAAATAAAAACAAAAATTTCAGTTTTATGGCAAAAGAAGTTGTATCAACAAAATGGCTCGACGGAATGGCGTTCGAGTGTGAAGTAAACGGACATAAAATAACCATTGATGCCGTACCCGAAGTGGGAGGTAAAGATCGTGGCCCGCGCCCGAAGCCTTTAATGCTAGCATCACTTGGCGGATGTACTGCTATGGATGTAATTTCCATACTCAGAAAAATGCGTGTAGATGTTAAAGACCTGAATGTAATTGTTGAAGGCGAACTTACCGATGAACATCCGAAGCATTTTTATAAAATGCATGTGATTTACGAAGTGACCGGAAAAGATCTTCCGCTCGACAAGGTTAAAAAAGCTGTAAGCTTATCGGAAGACAGATACTGTGGAGTGAGTGCTGTTTATAAACAGGCCATTGAGATAACTTCGGAAATAAAGCTTATAGAAGGTTAATATCCGGTAATGGAGAAGGAGAGCTTTTCTCATTTGTATGATGAGGATGACAGGCATATTCTGAAAGTAGCCGAAGATACTATCGACCGGTCGGTGGATAGGATTGCCGAGATAATATCATATGCCAGAGAATCCGGAATCAGGAAAATAGGTATTGCCAACTGTACAACATTTACCCGCGAAGCAAAAGTGTTTCAGGAGATGCTTGTGAATGAGGGTTTTGAAGTGGAACGGGTGCATTGCAAATACGGAAGAATGCCGTTTAATGATATTCTTGACGGGTACGATGGTATTTCCTGTAATCCGGCAGGTCAGGCAAAATATCTGGAGCAGAAGGGTACAGAACTAAATGTAATGATGGGATTGTGTCTGGGACACGATATGATATTTAATGCTAAAAGCAAAGCTCCTGTCACTCCGCTTATTGTCAAAGACCGTAAGCTGAAGCATAAGACCTTTGAAATGCTAAAGCCGAAAAAATAAGTTTCAACCAAGGGGATTTCCAAAAAGTTGTCATTTCGAATGAAATGAAGGGATCTCTAAATTAACAGATGCTTAGAATCAAGGGATTGCTTCGTCGTTTCTCCTCGCAATGACGTCTGTTTTTTACTTTTTGGACATCCTCTTCTAAAGTTTATACATTATGTGGACAACCATATTAATTATTGTCGGGGTTGTAATTTTGGCCATTGTAGGTTACATTGCATACTCATACCGTAAGCTTAAAAATGCACCTCCGGTAAAAACAAGCCCGAAGATTAAGATACTTAACAAAAAGAATTTTCATGCTTTCACAAAGCGTCCATTGGTTCTTATTGATTTCTGGGCTCCGTGGTGTGCCCCGTGTAAAATAATTGCTCCTACCCTTAATGAAATCGCAGAGGAGTATCCGGACCTGGTAACTGTAGGCAAAATCAATGTTGATCATAATCAGGAAATTGCTCAAAAATTCAAAGTACAAAATATTCCTACTCTGCTTGTTTTCAAAAAGGGAAAAGTTGTAAAAAGAATAGTCGGGGTAAAAACTAAAAAAGCAATTTTAAATGAATTAAGATCGATATAGGATCTTATTGAAAATGTTTCTTAAACACCTTTCGGCAAAAGCGGGAAGGTGTTTTTTTTAGCAATTAATGTCTTTGATGATATTCAGAATTTTCCTTCTCTTGGCTACCAAATCGGTAAGTTCAATTACCATATCCTGGTTTACCATTTTTGCCATGGGAATCACGTATTTCTCTGTCTGGTCAAGATAATCGGATATTTTCTGGGTTGTATGAGTGTCGCGATGAAGGTCAGTAAGGTTGCTGATACGATCGGCACATTTTAGTAAATGAGCATTTCGGGAGCCGGTTCTAAGAACTCTTTCAAGATATTCAGCTTTTGTTTCGTCTTTACGTTTTGTTACTTCCAGAACCAGTTCAACAACTGCACTACCTTCTTCGTCAATATTTCTGATCTCTTCAACCTGAGTCTCGGGCAGGTCTTCGAGTAAATCGTGCATTAATGATGCTTTAAGCAGAATACTATCGTTGTAAAATTTATAGTCAAGCAGAATCCCAAGTGTAGAAAAGCTGTGTCTGAACTGGTTGCCGCCCACTTTACGTCCCACACTGATAAGGGCTGTTGCTTTAAGTATGTATGGAGCAAGTACAAGTTTTTTAAGCGATTCAAGATCATTCATATCTCAGTTTTTTATTTAATCAGAAAGTTACAAAAATAGTTTTACGCATATTACGTTCCGGGAATATTATCAGTCTTATTTTCTTGTGAGCATATAAATGCAAAAAATCCCGTTTTCGTTCTTTTTATGATAATAGAGCCGTTTGCCGTCAGATGATAATGTTGGTGCTTCGACGAAAGAGTATGGGTTATTTTTAAACGGCTCAGTAATTGCAACCGGTGTTCCAAATATTCCATTATCCTCTCTGACTGCATAAAGCAATTCAAATATAGGTGGTACGGAAAGCGTAACCTGAGAATACAGAAGTTCATGTCCGTTAGCCGAAAGTTCTCCCGCATACTGTATCGATTTATCATTGTTTATGTTCATAAACAAAGCGTTGTCATCGGCGGTCAGGTTGAATATTCCTCCTTCATTTTCTGTCATATGTATGTTTCCGGCATCGGGGATTACTGCTCCGGTTGAAAAATGTGCGTTTGATATAAGCATCAGTTCTCCGTCTGCTGAAATCTCAACACCCATATTTATCCAGCCGGGCAATACAATGTTCACGCTTCCCTCAATCTTATGTAAATTTGTAATTATCCCGTTGTCAAATTTTCCGCAAAAAACAGTTCCGTTTCCGGAATCCAGGTCCCGTGTTGAAATAAAGTAAAAGTTATTCAGATTATCCATTGTGGGATTTGCATCAACAAACGACGTATTTACGCCTTTTACTTCTCCCAGAAACAGAAATGAGGTGTCATTTATTTTCGAGGCGTAATAAATATCCTTATTGTTTTCGCCATCCAGACTGTTAAAAAAAAGGTATTTATCATCTTTCGATATAAAAGGTTCCATCGCATCGCCCTGATATCCTTGTATTAAAACCTGTTGTTCATTCACGAAATCAGGAATTTCTGTGTGTGACTTGCTTTTTTCTTTATCACAACTTGTAAAAAGTAACACAGGCAGAGCAGAAAACAATATTTTAAAATGTTTTTTCAAGATAAGTCGTTTTGTTAAAATCAATATCGACAAAAAACAGGAATAAACAAAATGTTGTTTTGGTTGTGTTACCGGTATGAAAATCTGTTCATCAGCTTTTTGCCGATCATATAAAACAATACGGTTAATGACAGAGTTACTGTTAATATTATCAATGACATTGAGCTTGTAAGTTGTTGGGGTGAATTTGCCATTATGGTATATGCTTTAATGGGCATAATCTCCGTACCGGGAGGATAAACCATAATAGTAGTTCCCAGCTCACCTATTATAAAAATAAAACTGATAATGTAAGAGGCAAATATTGAAGGAAGTATCAAAGGAATCAGAATATAACGAAAACGGGAAAAGACAGAAATGCCCGCTACCCGTGCTGCTTCATCAAAAGAGGCAGGAATCTGGCGTACAGAATTTGAAATAAGCTTTTCAGCAATAAAAGTAAATTTAGCAACATACCCTATCAATATTATTGCAAATGAAGAGTAAATAAAGTTTAGAGCAGAGTGATTGTAGAATTTTATTAAGCTAATTCCCACAATTATGGATGGTGTTGCAAATGGTATAAGCAGAATAAAGTCGAACCATTTTCTGTTATTCCTTTCTGTGCCGGCAAAAAATGATATGACAAGAATAATAAAAGCTCCGGCAAAAGCCAGAATAAAAGATGGAGCAAAGCCGGTGCTTAATAGCTTTAGTGCCTGAGTTAAAAAATAAGTACCACCATCAGCTGACTGAACCAAAAGAACAATAAAAGGAAAAACAACAGAGATGATAATCCAAATAAACGGAAATAGAAACAAGGGATAATGATGTTTTCGGTTGTCATACAATCGTGTTTTTACGCCTTGTACACCTATCGAAAAAAACGGAGCTTCTGATAGGTATCTTCTTTCGGCAATCAGCAAAGCAATGCAAATGATAATCAGAACCGACGACTGCAATATGGCAAGCGAATGGTTGTAGAAAGCAGAAAACTGAGTGAATATCTCCGTTGTAAAAACTTTAACACCGAAAAATGCAGGAACAGAGAATTCTGAAATACTGAAAATGAAAATCAGAACTAGTGAGCTTAGTAAAGCAGGTTTTATCAATGGAATTATTATCCTGAAAAACATTCTGCTGTAAGTGGTTAGCAGCACTCCGCTCTCCTCAATACTTGAATCAATTTTTGCCATTGCATTTCCCGTTATCAGCATCGATAATGGCGTATAAATGGTAGTCAGAACAAGTATGACACCCAAAGTGGAAGAAATAATACCGGTGTTGCCAAAAAACATAAAAAATGCATCTCTCCAGGCCACAGCAAGTATGTACGGCGACAGAAACAAAGGGATCAACACTGTAAGCTTTAAAAATCCACTGAAAGGTATTTTTGTTTTATACAGCAAGAAACCAAGAGCTGTTCCGGTTATTGTTGAAAGAGTGGCAACCCCCAATGCAATTCCGGTGCTTTTAAGAAACAAAAAGAAAGTATTGCCACTCATCAAACTGACATTTTCCAGCAACTTATCTCCTCCCGAAAAAGTTAGAAAGAAGGTATAAACGAGCGGTAAAAATACAAACACAACAAAAGCCCATTTTATCACTGTCGATACAGAAATGTTATATCTCCCGGTTTTGTTGTGTTTGCCCATTTACATCTTTGGTGTTAAAGTCTTCTATATCCGGCTTTGTCACATCAGTTCTCAATCCAGTTTTTCAGATAGTTTTGTATCTCTTCAAGCTTCTTTGCCGTTTTTTCATAGCTTATGTTCATTGGCTTTATGTTATCAAGCGACGGTACACTTTCAGGTACTTTAACACCTTTGTGAAGCGGCATCTGAGCGCACGAAACAGCAAGCTTGGCTTCTGTTTTCCGGTTAAGCAGAAAATCTATCAGTTTTTTGCCATTCGGCTGATTGGGTGAATTTTTGATCAGACAAACAGTGTTGGGCATAACGAGTGTACCTATGCCGTTTTGATCAAGAAAAACGATACCTACATTAGCTCCCTCCTTGATGGCTTCATTGGCATCATCAGTATCGGTTAGCCCGCAGGCGATCTCACCGCTCGAAACCCGTTTTTTTACATCTCCGTTGCTTGAGGCAATTACCACATCATTGTTTTTCAGGTCTGTCATAAATTGTCTGGCCTTTTCGTCACCGAGAGCAGTAAAGATGGCTGATATATGAAATGTGGTTGTTCCGAACAGAGGATTAGCTATCGCAACATTGCCTTTGTACTGTTCCTTTGTAAGATCGAAAATGGATTGTGGAACAGAGTCGGGCAAAAATGCTTTGTTGTAAATAAGAACTCTGGCTCTTGCTGAAAAACCAGTCCAGTGATGTTGAGGGTCTTTGTAAACTGCAGGAATATCTACTGCTGCCGGTGATTGATAGGGGGTTGTTATACCTTTGTTTTTCAAAACGATTGTTCTTACCGGATCACCACTCCAGAAAACATCACACTGAGGATTGTCTTTCTCGGCTATGAGGCGGTTTAGTACTCCTGTCGATTTTGTCTCTTCTGTATCGTAAACTGCCTTTACCTTAATCCCGGTCTCTTTCTCAAAATCCTTTAATACCGGTTCGGAAAAAACCTGATCAACACTGGTATACACAATAATCTCATTGTTTGAACCGCTACAGGAGAACAATAATACAGATATAAAAAAGATGGATAAAAACTTTATTGTTTTCATTTTTATGATTTTTCATTGTTACATAAAAAAAACGTTTAACAGGCCTGAACATTACAGGAACAGGCCTGAGTTTTTTATGCAAATGTGAAAATACTTATTTATACTGAATTATCAGATCTTACAGGCAGTCTTTTTTGTCAGGTGCAAATCAAAGGATATTTAGAATTGTTTTACATTTCTAATGATCATATTGGGTTTAATTTTTGTTTGTCATACCTAAAAATTCTGCAGCAAAAAGGATAGTTATTAATATTTTTATCCTGTTAAGATGAATAGGGTTTTTCCGGTGTAAAATCAACTGTCAGTAAGAGTAACAGCAAACCATACTTTGACCGATTCGGTCATTGTGGAACGCAGTGAGGTCATTCCTCCGCCGGACATACCACCGCCTCTCATTCCCCGGCCACCTCCCATACCGCCGCCCATGCCTCCACCCATCATTCCGCCACCCATGCCTCCTGAATGTCTCATTCCGGCTCCCGGCATGGCAGAGCCTACGTCTAAAAAGCCGGGTTCAATTCCTACCGAGAATGTTTTATTCCCGGCTTCGTCACCAGTAAATATCTTATCGATGGGAACTATAGCAAGATAACTTAACGAGTTTGAGTCGTCGAAAGTTATGGATGCGGTTATATCGCTTTTTTCTTTTTCGGGATAAATAACTCTTTCACTGTTTTTTCCTTCCATACCTATGATAAGCATACTTTTATCAGACAGTTCAAAAAGATTATGTAGCTGTGCCAGACTTTGAGTTCCGCGCTGCATTGCCATTACGGCTTCTTTTGTCGATGATGACGGTTTGTTTTGTTGAGCTTGTGGATAAACAATTCCTTTTTCTTTTTTCTTTTTGCCCTTTGCGTCGAACCATACTGTAAGACCGAATCTCAATATTTTTGCCTGAGTGTAATAATCGGCTGTTTTTATGCTTACATACACATTTTTATCATCATTGTATATGTCGTAGGATATTTTACCCTTTTTGTCATAATACTTAGGTTCGTGTATCTCTTTTTTGTCAGTTATGTATTTTGCCTGATAAGTCGGCAGTTTTGCACACCCGGTTAGTATAACCACTAATAATACAGTTCCGCTAATAATCTTATTTATAGTTTTCATATGTATATATATTTATTTATTAACTATTATCCGGTCAGATTTGTTTTATATTAGTTATGTATGTTTCAAATTAGTAAGAATTATAATCTTATTACTTTAAAATAAATAGTATCGGCATTTATTCCGGTAAAGATGCCTAATCCGTTATCGATATTTGTAATGGGTTCGGTGATGGTTAGTGTGCTTTGCGAAAGGTCTGAACTCAGGATATTTACATATTCATCATTTATTTTGTAAAGAATAAGCCTGTAATTACCATAAAAGGCGAGTTGTTTTCTTGCAGCCAGGCTGTAAGTATCGGTACTTAATGCTCCGGAAGAAACAACTCTGTAGCTTTCGTAATTATTGGGATCGAGATATTCATTGATAGGGTTGTATGTTTCATCCAGATATTCAACAACAACCTGGTAATTACTGCCGTCAGGATTGAGCCAGTAAACGTCAAGAGGATCTGTATATTCAGGCAGTATGCCGTACGGGTCGTAATAATAATAAATGTCGCTGAGCTCAAGTCCTTCCGGTTTTTCCGGTATTACGGTTTCCGCACTTACAATGTAGTTGTTGTATTCAAAACTTATTCCGTATGTGTATTCGGGAAGAATGTTAAGTGAGGTGTCTTCACAAATGTATTCTCCCGGAGTGGTATCAACAGGAGTGAGTAAAAAATCGTTACCACTAAAATTAATAAATATACGGGCAGAATCAATAGCAGAGGTGTCGGCAATTCCGTCTTCAACAAAGGGTTTCAGCCTTGACAACTTTACCGAGACAGGAAGGCCCGGAACAAGGTATGATTCAACAACCACCGTATCAGTTACAGATAAATCGTTGTCATCAGTGCAGGATGCAATAAACAGGGTAAATATAACTAATGTAAATATCCGGTTTAATACCGCTGATTTAATAAATATGTTTTTTATGTTATTCATTTTAGAGTTGTTTTATCTTAACCGGAACGATAAAGTCAGGCTTGGGGTAATTCCCAAAAGGGTAACATCTGTTTCGTAGAGGTCATCGCCTGACAATTCAAATTCTTTATACCATACATTCTGTCGGTTATAAAGATTGAATATGGACAGGCCAATGCTTCCGAAACCTGTTCTGCCAAGTTTAAATTCAAAAGTGGCAGATACATCAAGCCGGTGATAATCGGGATAACGAGAGCCGTTTTTAGGGCCAATATCCATAAATGTAGAAGTGCTTCCATCGATTAATGTAACCTCATACTGTCCTGTAGGCTCGGTATATGGTTTTCCTGTTCCGTATATCCATGTGCCGGCAAATACCCAGTTTCTGTATCTGAATGTGTTTACAGTTTTAAATTCATTTGTAACATCATGATTTGCGGGAAATGACTTGTCTCCGTAAATAGGGAAGTTATACATTACCTCACCCAGAGTGTAGCTTATCCAGCCGGTGTATTTGCCGTATTTTTTCTGGATAAGGAACTCTATACCTTTGGCAGTTCCTGTTCCTTTATAAAAAAATTCATTGTAATCCACATTGTTGAATGACGGGGTGTATTGCAGGGAATATTCCGAAAGACCATCCAGGTTTTTGTAATATGCTTCAACATCGAAAAGATAATTTTTTGTTTCGTATGATACACCTGCAATGAAATGTTCAGCATAGCTTACCGGAACATCGTCACCGTCACTTAAAATCCAGAAATCCTTGCTTCCGGTGGAGATATCCTCTCTGATTATTCTGTTTGCAAACTGATAATAATGTCCCCAGGCTCCTTTTATGCTTATCATGTTTGAAAGTTTATAATGAATTGAAGCTCTTGGTTCATAATACATCTCATCTGTAACATCGTAGTACGACACCCTAATGCCTGGAATAATTGTCAGCTTACTGAAAAGGTTTATTCTGTCCTGAAAGTAACCTGCCATAATAAGTCCGTTATCATTTCTGTCCTGAATTATTGTTGTGTCATTCATTGTGTAGTTGTAATCAATAGTAAGGTGTGTTGCCTGCAGGCCGAATTCAAGATTGTTGATGCGGTTTATTTTCAGTTCATTGTCATATTTAAAGGTGTAATCACGCAGGTTATTATCTTCTATTGCGCTTTTTGTTGTTGATACTCCGTTCATTATTCGCGACATCGACAGGTCGCGGTTGCTGAAATAGTTGGATACAGATATTAATGCATTTGAATAATATTTATCACTCCATTTGCGTGACCAGGTTGTGCTCATCCCCCAGTTTCCCCATTTTGTAATATCGGTTGTGCCTCCTGAAATGGTCATTCCGTTTCTCGCTCTGTTTATATCTCTTGAATTGTCAAGGTCATCCAGGCCGTTGAAAAAGCTGTAGGATATATTGTCTTTATCCGAAGGTTTGTAAGTAATTTTTGCATTCAGGTCGTAAAAATATGATGACGGAGTGGTTGCTTCTTTCATTCTCATTCCTCCTCCCGGCCTGCCGGAAGGTGTTTGAGCAACGGGTTGTTCGGTGGCATCGTTGAAACTGTCGAAAATATCGTTGTATATGAAACTTTTCCACGAGCGTCTGGCTGCGAGCAAGACGGTCAGTTTTTCAGTAACCGGAATTTCCGTATATATATTGGCACTTAAAAACCCAATGTCGCCACCCAGGTTGAAGTTTTTTTCATTACCGTCTTTTCCTACTATTTCCATCACACTTGATATACGTCCGCCGAAACGTGATTCGAATCCTCCTTTGTGAAGTTGTACATCCTTAATTGCATTTGAATTAAAAGCGCTGAACATTCCGAACAGGTGATCGACGTGATAAACGGTAAAACCATCATATAAAATAAGGTTCTGGTCCGGAGTTCCTCCAAGTACGAACAAGCCGGATGATGATTCATTACTTCCTGCTACTCCGGGTAATAACTGGAATGATCGGAAAATGTCCTTTTCTCCTATTACCGGTAATTCAGCTATTTTTTGTGGTGACATTTTCACAACACCTACTTCGTTGGAGTTCTGTTTCATTAAACTTTCTTTCCGTACAGTTACAGTAACCTCCTCAAGTGTTGATGAGTTTGGTTGAAGGTTTATTTTTATGTTTGAAAGATTAGATTCGGGACTGAGAAAGTATATGCCTTTATGGTATCCTATGTAAGAAATTTCAAGTGTTGAGGTATCGGAAGGTACATTGAATAATGTGAAATATCCGTCAATATTTGTAGTTGTACCGTTTGATGTGCCTTTTATAACAACCGATGCATAGGAAAGTGTTTCACCTGTTTCTGTGTCTTTTACAATACCTGATATCGTCAGGTTCTTTTTTTGTGGTTGTCCTGTGAACTTCTTGTTTATGAAGGCACTTTCTGGTTTTGGCGGCTGATTTTTTTTCTTTGTATCTGATTTTTTTCTTTGTATTGTACCTGTTATCTTTGGTGGAGAATAACCCATGCCGGTTGGTACTGAACCTTTTGTGAGATGTATGACTTCATTGTCATCGATATAAAACGATAGTTCAGGATTGTCCTGGCAGATAGCATAAAATGCTTTTTCGACAGAGGTGCCGAAGCTGGTACGACCTTTATCATCAAAAGTGAATTGTGAAGTGTATTCAGGATCATATTCTATTTTTAAACCGTACTTTTCCTGAAAATCCTTCAGAACCTTATTCAGAGGAGTTCCCCAATAGTGTTCTTTAATGACAATATCTTTTATAGACTGTGCCTTCAATGTTCCGGTTATTCCTGTTAAAACAAACAGCACAATGGCCGGGGTTATTTTAAACACTATTTTCCTCAGATTCATTCTTTATATTTTTATCGGTAAAACAAATATGTGGCAGTACATTGATAAAAAGAAATAATTTCAACCAAAGGGAAGATATATTCAACCAAGGGCAGTGATTGTGCTTAATGGTACAGGACTTTTCGGGTTTACAAAGAGATTATATGCTTTTAGGTAGTGGAACATTGGTTGATGTTTTTGTGGCTATGGTTGAAAATTTTATATGATGTAATCTGATATACGTATATTTGATTTTTAAATTATGAAAAAACAGTAATGAGCAACAGATTTATTAATGTCAAAACAGTTCACATCTTCAGCTGGATGTTGTATCTGATTTTTATGATTCTGTTTTTTTCAAATCTTTTAATATTCAGAAAGGCGGTTTTCAAAGCTGTAGAGCTTACAGTAATTCACTCAGCTATTTTTTACTTTAATCTGATTGTGCTTATTCCACGTTTGCTTGAAAAACAGAAGTATATTACATATGCTTTGTCTGTTATTGTTTTGATGCTGGTTTCGTCAGGTCTGATACTTTATATCGATATTTATCTTAAGCCTTTTGGCGATGTGGTAATGAGAGGCCCCGGGATAAACCAGATGTTAAGTCCGGAGATGCAGAATGCATTTAACTTACAGAAACAGCCCGGAATTCTTCTCATAAAGCGGAGTCTTGTTCGTAACCTCACATCATTACTTGCTATTGTTCTTGCCAGTATTGTTTATAAGATGATTTATCAAAAGGTTTCAGAAGAGAAGAAAAAGGCTGAAATAAGAAGTGAAAACCTTTTGTCGGAAATGAAGTTTCTGAAATCTCAGGTAAATCCCCATTTTCTGTTCAATGCCCTGAATAATATTTATGCACTTGTGCTGCTGAAAAAGGAGAATGCTCCTGCCATGCTTATGAAGTTGTCTGAAATGTTACGATATATGCTTTATGAGTGTAATGATGACTTTGTCCCTATCGGGAAAGAGGTTCTGTACATTAATAATTTTATAGAACTTCAAAAACTGAAAACCGAATATTCACAAAATATTGAAATTGATTTTTCAGAAATAGATAAGTCCACACCGGTTCCTCCGCTGTTATTTATTCCGTTTATAGAGAATAGCTTTAAGCACTCGGGGATAACAGATACCGGTAATGGTTGGATCAGGCTAAAGCTTAAGGCCATGGATAACAAGATATTATTCAATATATCCAATAGTATTCCATCAATAAAACTTTCGAAAGATAAAACACAGGGGATAGGTCTGGAAAATGTGAAAAGGCGGCTCGAGCTTCTTTACAAAGGGAAACATGAACTTGAGATAAAAGACACGGGAACTGAGTTTATAGTTGACTTGAAGATTTACAATTAATTTTGCCGATTGTATGAAGATAAAGTGTATAGTTGTAGATGATGAGTTTCTGGCAAGGACACTGCTGGCTGATTATATCGAAAGAATTCCTCAACTCGAGCTGACAGCAAAATGCTCTGGTGCTACCGAAGCAATGGAAGTGTTGCGTACCGAAGATGTGGATCTGATGTTTCTTGATATTCAGATGCCTGAACAGACAGGAGTGGACATGTTACACAAAACAGAAAACAAACCGGTTGTTATTTTTACTACCGCATATTCTGAATATGCTCTTCAGGGATATTCTCTTGGCGTTATCGACTATCTTCTTAAACCCATATCTTTTGAACGTTTCTCCGTAGCGGTTGAAAAAGCAACAGAACAGATTTCTCTTATGAGGAAAGCCGGGGTAAACAACCGGGAAAACTATATTGTAATCAGGGCCGAACATAAACTGATTAAAGTGTATTATGATGATATAATTTATATCGAGGGGCTTAAGGAATATGTTGCATTTCACTTGAAAGATAATAAAAAGATTATTGCTTTAATGTCGCTTAAAGGACTGGAGAACAATCTTCCGGAGAAATTTATTCGTATTCACCGTTCTTTTATTGTGAATAAGGAAGAGGTAAAATCAATTCATAGGAATAAGGTGGAAATTGCCGGGAAAAAGATTGATATAGGAAAGACGTATAAAGGAAAGGTTAAAAAAGATTTGTTCAGTTAACAGGTCGTCCTGTTGAAAGGATTGTTGTTTTTGTGTTATAACTTATAAAAAACAGGAGGATGTCCAAAAAGTATAAATCCGACGTCATTGCGAGGAGGAACGACGAAGCAATCTGCTGTGAGTCAACACAAAAGCTTTATGAGATT
>JAADEM010000070.1 GCA_013153405.1 Chlorobiota bacterium | reverse complement strand
ATCCAGAGTTGCTTCACAAACCACTTCAACCTGAGTGTCGCTTATTTTGTTGAGATAGAACTTCCATGTTACATGCTGTTCCATCTGTGCATAAACAGAAAGAACAGGAACAAGTAACAATAATGCGAACAATGTTCTTTTCATTTCTTATTAAAGTATTATGATTAAAAAAACCGGTTGTAATAATTGAACGATTTTAACAAAGTTAGTTTTGTTTTAAGCTGCTTTTTGCACTCTTTAGCAGGTTGTCAAGTATAAGTGGAGTTTTTTTATCGGATGGCCTGGGGGCTTTTGCCGAGATTATTTTTCCGTTTTTGTCAATCAAAATATATCTTGGAATGAGACTGACATTATAAAATTTCATAAAACCGGAGTTAAAACTGCTGTCTGCAAATAGTTGTATTCCACCTACATTTTCTTCGGCAACAATTTTGCGCCATTTGTCATAATTGTTTTTTGAATCGACAGATATACTTACAAACTCAATATCTTTTCCTTCGTATTTTTTTATTAATTCAGCTAAAAATGGCAGTTCTTTTTTACAAGGGCCGCACCATGAAGCCCATACATCTATGTATAAAATCTTTCCTCTTAAATCTTTTAAACTTGTTGTTCCTCCGTTATAGTTTTCATAATTAAAATCAGCTGCAGCCATATCTGGCTTTGTCGATTTAAGGGAGTTATATCTTTTTGTCAGTTTCTTTTTTAAGATATCACTGTTTAATAACTGCAGTATTTCTTTGTATGTACCGTCCAAATCATTATTCTTTTCGTTTAATTGTCTGAAAAGCATAACGCTTACAATGCGATCTTTAATTAAATCACTTTTTATGTTTTTAATATTGTCTTTTGTAAAATCAATAATTGAAATTTCCGGATTCTCTTTCAATGCATCGTTATACATTAATCGCATTCTTTCTCCCAGCAAAGTTCTGTAACATTTAGAATAACAATAAGCTTCCTCATCATCAATATTGAATTGCTTTACAGGGTCATAAAAACCGGAAGGTAAGTCCGGATGTGTCTTGGTATGATAATAAACGAATTTATCGTAGTTATTTTTTGTGAGAATATAATCATACTCTATTATCTTTTTTTCAATCTCTTTTTCTTTTTCATTTAAATCAGAATCTGCCAGCAGGTTTAAAAATGCTTCTTTATTTGATTCTGTGTTAAGTAAAAAAGAGTCAACAGGAACGAGGAAGAAATCTTTGGAACTCCCGATTAATCCGGCTTTTAAATGCAGTCGGGAATTGTTGAAATTATTAATTTTGCTTCCCTTCCCCGAGAACTCAATAGTGTTGTAAAAGTCTTTTACATCCAATGTCATATTAAGATTATAACCATTTTTAAGAAATACTGTATTATAATTTCTTCCTACCTGAAAAAAGTAGGCTCCAGGTTTTGAAACATGAATGGTATCTTTAAAAAATCCTGACTTGTCTATTGGTATCTTTTTTTCGTAACTATGGTTATAATCAATAATTTTAATAAATGTCTCCTTGGTGTTTTTTATCTGTCCGGAAAATAATGCCGAATCATTTACTTCCTGTTGTTTACAGGCTATAAGTAACAAAATGAATACGAATACCAGTATCTCTTTTTTCATAATACAAATTTTAAAGAGGATGTCCGAAATGTTATAATTACGAATTATCTGACAAAGGCTGTATTGTAATCAGCATATCTTTGTTTTTTGGTATTAATGGTCATCGTAATAATGGTGTTTTAATGTTTTTCGGACATCCTCTTTTTTTAACACTTAAATTAATAACCAGGGTTTTGTTGCATATTACTATTAGCATCAATTTCGCTTTGCGGAATTGGCAGAATTGTAAAATTATCCGGATATGTTATGCTAATAGGATTAGCTACAGATGTGCTGTATTTTATAAAGTTTTTCTTTTTTCTGGTAAGGTCAAATAAGCGATGTCCCTCAAACATTAATTCTTTTCTTCTTTCTTCTAAGATAATATCTTTTAAAGCATCACCTGATTCCGTGTAATCGGGAGCACCGGGGTTGGCTCTGTTATGAATTATGTTTAATGCCTCTCTGGCACCTTCATCATCATTTAACTCAGCCAGTGCTTCGGCTTTTATCAGATATAACTCCGAAAGCCGTATTACAGGAATATTATCATCAAAAGTACTTGATGTGTATTTTAGAATTTTATTATTTGATATTAAATTCTTACGCACATCGTTGTCATCGAATGAATTATACAGGTCGTCGGTTGCAAGAAATCTCTTATAGCTATAATAATAAGTTACCGAAGAGAATCTTGAATAATCGGTTGGCAGATTAACAATTGAAAAGATTGATTCAGAAGAAAAATCCTGAGTCCAGCTATATACATATTCTGAATTTGAAACCAAAGAGTAGTTGCCACTGTTAATAACTTCATCAGCCAGGCTATTGGCCTTTTCCCACTCTTCCATGTATAAATATACTCGTGCCAGTAAGGCTTTAGCCGCGTTTTTGTTTATATAGTATACTGATGTGTTGTCATCACCTATGATACTGATTCCTTTATTAAAATCATCGATAATTTTATCATAAACCTCTTTTGTTGTACTTCTTGGAGGATTCTGAATCTCTATTCCGATAATATCTTCATTTATTATAGGCATGCCGGGATGAGATGCATCGCTTGTGTAATTATAAGGCTGGGCAAACAGACGCTGCATATCAAAATATGCCAATCCCCGGGTTATATAAAGTTGTCCGATTAATTTATTGGCTTCTTCCTGTTCCGAACCGAAATCAAAGGCTTCAGCCTGCCGTATAACAATTGAAGCCTGTGCAATAAGAGATGCTATTTTACTCCATACCCTTGCTGCATATTTATCATCGGCTTTAGTTTCATATTTGTCAATGTCAGAAAAAACAAAATAGTTATTGTTTAATACATTATCTGACATTAAATCCGGGAGTATTATGTAGTAACTATTGTAGTAATATGTTTGTTGAAAAATGTTGTACACGCCGTTTACAGCAGCCTCAAACGTAGAATAATCAACGATAAGATTATCTATGGTAATCTTATCATAGGGTTGTTTATCCAGGAAATCCGATTCTTCACAAGATGTTAAGTTGAGAATCAAAACTATTATTAATAAATATATTTTTTTCATTGTTATAATTTTTACAATTGTTTTACAACTAATTTAAAAAGTGACATTTAAACCGAAATATACTGTTTTTGCAAGCGGGGCATCAAAGTTTGCATTTCCGGTAAGTCCCCCTATTTCAGGATCGTTTTCAAGCGTATCGTCCTTTGTATAAGTCCAGAGATTATCTGCACTGACAAACAATCTCAAATCTTTAACAAATGTTTTGTTTAATAATTTATGAGAAAAATTGTATGACAACTCTATTCTTTTCAGGCGAATAAAACTACCGTCGTGCAGCCATCTTGAAGATCTTGTTTCGGATCTGGAGTTGCCATATACATACTTAGGAACATCGGTTATGTCACCGGGCTTTTGCCATCTGTTGTCGTAAACATATTTAGAAGTATTACTGTAATCGTATAAACGCATGTAACCATTGTCGTTTTGAATATATCCGGTACTTTCAAATATTTGTCCTCCCCAGCTTGTATATAGCTGAGCCATAAGGGAAATGTTTTTATATGTAAAAGTGTTTATTAAAGAGCCGTAAAAATCTGGAGTTGTTTTTCCGTGGCTGTACTTTTCAGCTTCGCGGCTATTGGTCGTGGTAGCTGTTTCTGTTTCATCGGTGTAATAAAGTTCAACACCCGTTTCCGGGTCAACTCCTGCATAACCATACAAATACAGTGTGTTAAAATCTTCACCTTCTTTTCTTATGTAATATCCTGAGATAATTTCATCTTCGGCCAGTTCTGTAATCTCATTATTATTGGTTGTGAAGTTGAATCCTGTTGTCCAGATAAAGCTGTTATCCTTAGTTATAATATTTTTTGTGTTAATGGATATTTCCAAACCGCGGTTTCTCATTCCTCCAAAATTTTCGAAAACGTAATTGTCTCCGTTAAATGACGATATACCTACATTGTATAACAGGTTATCGGTTTTCCTGTTATAAAAATCAATTGTTCCTGATACCCTGTTACCGAAGAAGGCATAATCAACACCAATGTCGAATGTTGCGTTATCTTCCCAGCCTAATGAAGCATTACCTGCTGATGCAATAGTGGCAGCATTTTCCCCGTTATAAAACTCTGTTCCCGAAAAAGTGCCGACATAATTAAAACTTCCTATCTGGTCGTTTCCGTTTACTCCATAGCTGGCTCTCAATTTCAAAAAATTAATGGCTCTGATATCTTTTAAAAAGGTTTCTCTATAAATATTCCAACTTATTCCAAACGCATAAAAGTTTCCGTATCTGTTGTTAGGCCCGAACTTGGAAGAGCCGTCACGGCGAAATGTGGCATTTATAAAGTATTTATCTTTATATGAGTAATCGGCATTAAAAAAGAATGAACTAAGGGCGGTCTGAAGTCTTTTGGTGTAGGCATCAACTGGTTCTCCGTTATCGAGGGTTTCTGCTCCGGCACGCATTTCATCCACACTGACATTGGTGATTTTAATATCATCAGCTACGTTTTCTATTCCCAGATAAGTATTTATTCTGTGGTCCTTCCCCAGCATTGTAATATAACGAAGCAACACTCTGGAGTCCCATATAAATGTGTTTGTGTTTTTCTGAATAGCGTAGCTTGACCTGTTTAAGAGACCTTTCCCAAGATAGTCAGGAAAATAGTTGTAGTTCTCTACTAATTTGTAATCTGCACTAAAACTGGGTTCCAGGGTTAAACCGGTTATGAATTCATATTTCATGTTTATATATCCCCTGAAATCATTTGTTCTTAATTCTCTTTTTTCATCAGTTAAAACTCCAAGAGGATTAATTCCATAGTTAATGCTGGTGTTGTATGTTCCGTCATCATTATAAACCTTCAAGTCAGGTCTCATGAGATACATGTTACGGAATGGGTTATAAAAAGAGGTTCCGGTTTCATAGTTCTCAGACATGGTGTTACCATAACTCATGTTTGTTGAAATATTAAATTTTTCAGAGACTTTGGTGTCATATTTTATTCTGACTGAAAGGCGGTCAAAGTCTATATCTTGAACCGGAGTCTCATTTTTTAAATATCCGACTGACATGTAATAACGATTATCTTTCTGTCCTCCTGATATTGAGAGATTATATTGATTCATCATGGATGTACGTGTTAAAACATCAGCCCAGTCTGTATTTTGTTCCGGATTAAAGGGGTTGGTACGGCCTCCGGGATTTAAAAGGAAGTTTAAAGCATCCTCTTCCGTATCAATACCATTTGTTGTATTGTTAATGAGACCTTCAATGTATAGTTCTTGTAATTCCTCGGTGTTTAATCTTTCATTTAAACTTGTGAATTCAGAAAAACCGACCTGAGTGCTGAAAGTAACTTTGGGTTCTCCTGTAGTTCCTGATTTTGTTTCAATCACAATAACGCCGTTTGCACCTCTTGCCCCATAAATGCTTGCCGCAGCGGCATCTTTAAGGACCGTAATCGATTTTATGTCGTTCCCGTTTATGCTTGTTAAATCCTTTCCGTCGGTAGTTGGAACTCCGTCAATTACATATAACGGACTTCCTGCCGTTAATGATATAGGATCTTCTAAAACAGTTTTTGTAGAGCCGATACTAACATAGCCTACTCCATCCTGAAATGCAGAACCTACACCTCTGATAATTACCTCGGGAACAGCTTGCGGATGATTGTTATTGACTAATATCTGAAGACCGGCAATACTACCTTGTAATCCTTCCTGCAGTGTGGGAGTATAGGAGTTTTCAAAATACATTTTATCTATGTTTTCGGCAGCTCCCGTTATATTTTTCTTTAATATCCTTTGATATCCAGTAGAAACAATCTCATCTAATTCAACAACAGCTTCGGGTAAAGTGACATTAATTTCAGAATCACCGTTTACCTTAACGTATTGTGTCTGATAGCCAATAAAAGAGAAAACCAATGTTGCATTATTGTGTACCGTAATAGTGTATTTCCCGTTTGTATCTGTTATGGTTCCGTTACTGGTTCCGTTTTCAATAATGTTAACTCCTGGTAGAGGTTCGCCTTTAACATTTGTAACAATACCTGAAATGTGAAGTTTCTCTTGTTGTTCTTCAGGATTGTTTATTTTTGAAATAACTATGATATTGTCATTTGTTATTTCATATTTAAAATTACCATATGACAGGCTTTTTTTTAGCAGAGCTTCAGGACTGATTCTGCCTTTTTTCAACGAGACTTTAGGTGCATCTTTAAATAAATCAGATTTATAAATAAAAGTAAAATCTGTTTGTTTTTTTATTAGTTCAAAAACTTCATCAACAGTAATAGTCTTATCAGAAACGATAAAGATATTACTGTCTTTAGAGAACGCAATAGGAGTGGGGGATCCCAATGCATCGGTACTTCCCAAAAGCAGTATTAACAATACGTTAATTAAACCAAATAAAAATCTTTTTTTTCCATAGTAAATGGAGGTTAATTTAATTTTCATAATTTTACGTAATAATTGGTTAATATTTATGTTAATTGATTTTAAAGAGATGTTGGTTTTCGTATTGTGAGAGATTGGAAACCGCATCTCTTTTTTATTTTATTATTATTGTTCTGTTTTGTATTTCATAATCTATATTAATAGACATTTTTAAAATCGACAGAATAGTTGTTATGCTTTGCTTTTTATCTAAAACCCCATTAAACTTTATATTTTTTATTTCCTGATTCTCAAATACAAAATTCACATCATACCATCTTGATAAAACCATTGTGATTTCATAAAGTGTTTTCTCTTTAAAACTGAATACTCCTTTCTTCCATGATATTACATCGTAAACGTCAATGGAAGCAATCTCCAGGTCGTTATTTTTTACGTTTATTTTCGATTGTTGATTTGGTTCTAGTATCTTCTTAACAGTGCCATTGTCAATAAAAATCTTACCTTCTATTAAGGTTGTGTATATGTATTGTTCATTGCTGTAGGCTTTTATGTTGAATTCGGTTCCCACCACTTCTACCTTCTGCATTTGGGTACGGACTATAAATTTAGAGCCTCTATGACTGGTACTTGGTGAAACATCAAAATATGCCTCTCCATATAATAGTTCAACCATCCTGGTATTACCATCAATAAATTCAGTGGGATATTTTATTTTCGAATCGGAATTCAACCAGACTTTTGTACCGTCTGCTAACACAATGAAATACTGTCCACCTCTTGGTATAGTAAGATAATTGTATTTTATCTGCTTGCCTTTTAATGAATCTTTATTCTGGTAAGTAATCTTTTCTCCGTCGCAGATTAAATTTTCTCTTTTAAATAAATGTCCTTTTTTAAGTTTAATATCTGTGCCATCCTCCAGCGTAAGAATAGCTTTACTTGTTCCAGGTTCAATATCAGTAGTCGCATATAACGTTTGGTGAACAGAATGATTGTTTGTAAAAAATGCAAATCCGATAATTAATATAACAGAAACTGCCGCAGCTATTCTCCAGTATAGTTTTCTTACAGGTTTATAGATTTGTTTCTCGATTTGTTTCCATCCTTTAGAAGTGTCAACAGATATTGGCTCTTTGTTATAACCTGCTTTTACTCTTTCGTAATAATCTCTATGACTTTTCGACTCGTTGTACCAGTTGTTAAAAATAACTTCTTCCTCAGGAGTTAATTTGTTATATATCTTTTTATGTATTAGTTTATAATCCATCGTAATAAATTGTGTAACTCAATTTATTATCAGGACAAGGAAAAAGTATAAATGGGTGACAAAAGAGATGAAAAAGTTATGAAAAAGAATCTTGTTGCAGTATAATCGTAATAAATGCTATTAATTCTGCTATTATCTTTTTTGCTCTCTTTAATTGTGTTTTTACTGTATTTACCGAGATCGACATCTCTTCTGCAATTTCCTGGTATTTATATCCCTGGATAAATCTTTTTTTTGCTATTTCCCGCATTTTGTCAGGAAGAGAATCAATTATTTTTAAAATCTGATTATGTGTTTTTTCTGTCTCCTCATTATTATCATACTCATAAAAATCTTCAGACAGCATTATACTATTAAGTTCCAGTAGATTATCGACATCTGTAAGGTTGATTGATTTCAGAAAATTGATACATCTGTTCCTAACCATTACCAAGATGTATCCATCTAAAGAAGATTCGATTTTCAGCTTTCTTGCATTTTCCCAAATATAAATGAATACATCCTGAACGATGTCTTCACTGGCTTGCTGATCATAAAGATATCCATTAGCAAAAATAACCAGCTTTTCATAATTCTTATTAAAGAATGTTTTGAATGCTTTTTTATTTCCTATTTGAATTTCTTTTATGATAAAATCCATTTATAACAGATGATTTACATTGCAAAACTAATTAAAAAATATATAGTTTATCAACATTATCAACAAATGGCTTTTTGTAATTTTTAATTTATTAAATGTTTCTTATTATTTTCTGAATATAAGGTTTTATTCTCTTACTTCTAGAACGTCAATAAGTTCAGGGCCGTTGTCAATCGGATAGCCTGACACTTTTTTTCCTGTAATGGTTATTTTTTCCCCGATGAATTTATTCAGGTTTATATTGCTGCTTTTAAGGGCATAGAAAGTTTTGTCAGTAGTCAGAATGTGGGTTCCGTATTGGTAGGTGGTCATTCCGGTTTGTTGAATAATTCCTGTAAGCTCAATTGTTCCTGTTACCGCTCTTGTTTTATTATTCGATACCGAACATGCAGTGACCAGCAAAACTGTAACAACAGCGATTAATAGTGTTTTGAATGTTTTTATCGTCATTTTGTTCTTCATTAATGTTTTAAAAGAAAAATACCATCCGGATTTTGAGATCAAGAGGGTGTTTGATGTGATATCTATTACTAATGACGGAATTGTTTAAAGCATTGATTGTCAAAAAAACTTATGTGTCATTGCGAACCCCATTTTATGGGGATTGCCTGCCTGCCGAAGACTCGGCGCAGGCAGGCAATCCCCGGCAAAAGGGAGACTGCTTCTTCGCTTCCGCTTATCGCGATGACGCCGGTATTCCGTCATATCCTCATTATGCCCTAAAATTTGGGGTGAAATCTCGGAATGACGTTAATGCTTTACCTTTGTAACATCCTTGGGAATAATAAGTTCTTATCTATTTTTTCCTGAACTCCTTCAAACCATCGAGCAGCCATTTTTTGTATCTGTTAATATCGGATTCGTAAGCAATCGGTTTGTTGATCGTATTTCCATCGGTATCTGTGATAACATAGTACGGCTGAGCCCCC
>JAADEM010000071.1 GCA_013153405.1 Chlorobiota bacterium | reverse complement strand
TCATTGCGAGGAGGAACGACGAAGCAATCTGCTGTGAGTCAACACAAAAGCTTTATGAGATTCCTTCACTCCGTTCGGAATGACGACTTTTTGGACGTCCTCCTCGACTATGCGGGTGTCTTTAAAAAGTCTGAGTAGTCCTGTTTGCAATTCTTCATGTATTTTGTTTAATCCATATGGAAAACTTCTTCCATATTTGCCCATACTTCACCCTCTGCCAGGTTCGGTAACGGTTGAAGTAACGGAATACATTTATTCCACCAGTCCTGAACTACCGGGTTAGCCGCCATTTTTTTCATGTCGGCATCATAGTCATTTCCTACATATTCAAAGTAGCTGAAAAGCTGATTGTCTTTAAAGTAAATAGAGTAATTTTTAATATTACTTTCAGTAATGGCTTTAAGCACATCCGGCCACACATCAGCATGAAGTCTTTTGTACTCACCGGCCATTCCCGGTTTTACATTTATTACCATTCCGTAGCGTTTCATAGTTAATGGTTTCAGGGTAATTAAATTTAAATCACATTAAACATTGCGGCAATGTTTTCAGGGGCAATATCGGGCAGGATTGCCTCGTGGCTGGGAGAGATTATAAGCCCTGTGGGGAACAGTTCTTTAAGTTCCTCAACTTTTTTGCTTACCTCTTCGGGTGTTCCGTTCACTAAAAGGTTCTGGGCATCAACACCACCGCAAAAGGACATTTTCCCTTCATATTTTTCTTTTAATTCTTTGGCATCCATTCCGTGAGCCAGAGCCTGAATTGGGTGAATGGCATCCACATCCATTTCTATCAGGTCGGGAATGATGTCGGCAATGGAGCCGCATGAATGATGAATAACTTTATATCCGTATGAATGGGCCTGATCGATTAGTTGCTTAGTACCTTTGTATACATGTTCCTGAAGCGATTCGCGCGAGAGCATTAATCCGGTCTGACTTCCCCAGTCGTTACCAATAAGCACAGCATCGAGTTTATTGCCGGCTGCTTCATAAAATATCTCATTGGCTTTCAGGTAAAATTCGGTGATTCGGTCAATAACTGCATCAAACATTTCCGGAGCCATAAGCATTGTGACCAGTGCATTTTCCATTCCGAAAGCTGCGCATGCATCCTGAAAATGTGCCGACCACATTATGCCCATCAGGGCATATTCGTGCGGAGCATTTTCCACTGCTTTTTTACACTGTTCAGGATCGATATGTAATGCCGGATCGGGCCAGTCAAACTCATCAACGAGCGAGGGATCGGTGAGATTTTCAAAAAATCCGGGAGCAGTAAGAGTGCGTTCCCAGTTTGTTGTTGCATCTTTCTGGGCAAAATCGAAAGCACAGGCAATATGATTGAGCGGCGGATGGTTGTAGGGCACATCAACAGGAAAAATATCGTCACCTATTTTTTTCTTAAGGTCGATCATGTTGTCGACTTTAAATCTGCGATATAATCCGTCAAGAGCCTCAGGAACGGGCAAGCCAAGCCATGAAGCCGGTTTGTCAACCGGTTTTCTTTCTATCGTTGCATAAAATCGTTCTTTATGGTCCATTGTTTAAATTTTAAATTAAGATTGTATAATATTTTTTTCACACACTAACCGGCTGCAATTTCTCCGATGTAGCTACCGTAGCTGATCAGGATAAATGAGAATGTTAATATCAGTAAAGCTGTAATTAAAGTGTAATAAGTTTTAGGCATAACATCTTTCCATTCTTTCATTATAATGCCAATTATATAACTGAAAAAAATAAGCATGGTCATGTGTAATGCCCAGCTTGCAAATCTGAATTGTCCCATTTTTACATGACCCAGACCGTAAAAAAAGAATTGCGTATACCACAAAGTTCCGGTAAGTGCAGCCAGACTAAGGTTTTTTATATAGGTTTTTCTTCCTGTTTTGTTTGTGCAGAATAACAGATTTATTGAACCGTCTTTAAACGCCACAGTTGTGAACCATAAAATATTAGTGAGAAGACAACCCAGAGAGGAAACTATCAGCTTTGCATTACCTTCAAAGTTTCCTGCTCCATGTTTTGCAGCTATTTCTGATATGGGATTACCCATTTCGAGTGAAATGCCCCAAACACCGGAGAGTATACCTGCTATCAGGGCCAGGAACAGTCCTTTTTTCATGTTGAAATTAAGGCTGGTATGATTTGCCAGATGTTTTTCTTTTAAGAAGCCTGCTTTGCCGCAAAGAGACACTCCGGCAATTGAAATGATCATTCCGGTGAGGACTATTCCTCCTCCTGTTCCGGTGAAATGTTCAATAAGTTGTCCGTTAATGGACATCGGCACAATGGTTCCGAATACCGCCGAAATACCAATGGCAATGGTGTAAGTGAGCGAGTATCCTATATTTCGTATTGCCAGGCCGAAAGAGAGGCCGCCAAAGCCATATATTGCGCCAAAAATAAAAGCAGTCCAGAAAGGGTACGATGGAGATTCGTCTAAAACAGAAAACAGATCAGGAACAGTTATGTATCCGATGACAAAAGGTAGTAACAGCCAGGCAAAAACAGCCTGAACAATCCAGAATATTTCCCATGGCCATTTTCTGACTTTCTCGAAAGGAGTGTAGCAGCTTGCTGCTGATGCCCCTCCGACAGCATGTAGTCCGGTTCCGATGACAGGATTGGGAGATATCATTTTTAGTGTTTGTTAATTATAGTAATATCCTGTTTTCTGGACGCGGGGGTAACTTTTATTGTTTTGAATTCCCCGTTTTGCCATTTTCCTTCAATTGTTGTATTGTATGGTGCATGCAGCCTGAAATCCACATTCCAATCATCAGGCCAGGCAGGCATGAGGTAAATTTTCTTACCATCGGTTTGAAGAATCAGAGATTGCACTGCTTTTAGTAATACACTGCCGTGATCCTGGTCGGGTGTCCAGTCAAAGTTAGGTCCCCAGAAGGCAGGAAACCTGACACTTTTGTCTTTACCCTTAGCTCTGTCAATAATTGCTTTTTTTGCTTTTTCGGTTTCTCCCAGATAAGCATAAAAAATATCATCCTGGCTCCATCCGTTGTGAGCAACCTTCCAGTGGTTTTCCATAGCTCTTTTGGCATATTCGATATGTGGTTTGTTGATACCGTATAGATTAAAAGGGAATACTGCATACATTTCCGGTCTTTCAATGTTCATGTGTTGTTCAAACTTTTCGGCAGGAGCCAGAAGCTTTTCTCCGTTTACTTCTCGCAAAGGTATATCGGGCAGTTTTTGTCTGAGTTCCGACCAGAATTCTCTTTCCTGTTTAGTTGTCAGTGTTTTATCCAGGTTGAGCAGTCGTTTGGTGTCGGCATGAAGACCTGCTATTTCAGGCATTGGATTTGTACATTTCCACCAGGTCTCCAAAGCTTGTGCCGGATACATCAGTAATTTTCCGTTTTCATCTGTTTTGTAGTGTTCGTTAAAGAATGTAAGTACTTCATCGGCAAAAGGCAGAACCTCTTTTTTTAGAAAAGCGGAGTCCTGTGTGTAATCAAAATAGTCGAGCATCATATGAACCAGTTCAAGCCCTGATACCCACTCGTACTTATGGTACCCGGCTTCCTGCAGCTTATCTTTTCTTTCTGCAAAGGTTGAATCCCATCCGTATGTGGCAAGCGGTATTGCACCCCATATGTACATCTCTTCGGTAAGGTAAATGCCACCATGTTTAAGGTATCGTCTGGTTCGTTTTTTGAAGAAGTCGAAAAGGTCATCTCTGTAAAGTTTAAATAAGGGTTTCATCATTTCGAAATCACCTGCAGCGCACATGCTGATATATGGCAGACGGGTGTTTTGCCACCAGTAAGCAGCGCCCCAGCGGCGGTAATCGGGACCATCGGGTTTGCCCGGATGTTTTGCCGTGAAAATGGAACCATTAAATTTTATAGGATAATTTCCTCTTCCCGAACATGCAGAAATGAAGCGTTGTAAAACATATCCTCGGGTAACAATAAAAGCATTGTCTGGCTGTGTCGGGTTTGAGTTGTTGTCAGTGATGTAAATCCAGCTTCTGTTCCAGAAATTTCTCCACCAGTTTACATGTTCGTTCCGTCGTGAAAAAATATCTGTTTTGTGAACTCTGGAAATGTCATTTTTAATTTTTTTTCCCCAATCAGAAGGTGATGAGGGATAATCTGTGCGTATGAATATCTCAAGATGCTGACTGGTGTTTTTATCCAGTTTCAGTGTTGTATCATTTACTGATGTTGCATTTTGTGCAGTAATGACAGCCCCGAACGTTCTGTTTATTATCGGGTCTTTTATGATATCGGAGATACCTTCACGTTCTGAAGTGATTTTTACTCCTGGGGATTTTATGTTGTGATGGTACCAGCCTATCATGTTTTTCATCCCTTTAATTATATTGTCGGGTTCGATAATTATCGGATCTTTTGAGCCATTAGGATATTTAGGATCGAACAAGACATATCCATGCGATATGTAATCGAGTGTATCTCTGTGGGTTCGCCACATCTCATTTTTAGCAATAAGCTCAACAGGAGTTCTTGAGTTCACATCAATGTTGATTACAGGATTATTCGCATCAACCCATAATGTGGCTTCAACTTTATTGTCTCCTTTTCCGTACTGAATGATTACAGAACCGTCAGCGAGGTTAAGAGTCTGACTATTGAAGTCAGGGAGACTGTCGTTTTCTGGTTTTATTGTAACCCGAACTTTGCCTGTTTTCACCAAACGTGAATAATCGTCCCAGTTATCAGTCTTTGATATGTAGAAACATATATCGCCGGAGTTTTCCACCCATACATTAAGTCCGATATCACCGTTTCCAAGGGGCATTGAACCCAGGCTGTTCTCGCCGGGGGTATCCCAGCTTACATTGTATTGTTTTAACTGTTGCAGATTGTTGTTATTATGTGAGCATTCTGTTAAAATGATTACAGATAAACTCAGTAGCAGAAAGCTTTTTATTGATTTGTGTTTTTGTGTCATGATTTTACAATTAAAATTTATCATTAATGTGTTTATCCGATATTGTTGTTCTGTTATCTGAAATTCAGGTTTATTGCATTGCCGGTATATTTGCAGACTTTAGTCTTAATGCTGTCTGGAGTAATCAATAAGATTTTGAATGATTTTTCTTTTTTCATACCATTGAAATTTCCAATGCTTTCGCCTATTTGCAGCGTTCTTTTATTTTCGTTCCATGAAAATTTTATAGTATTAAATTTTCCTTTCTCATAGTTGTAATTGTTGTTCTCGTCTTCGTAAAACATAAATTCCGAGTTGTTGCCGGTGTAAATTCTGACTTCAAATGGTTTGTCGGTTTTTTCATCGGCATACTGTTTCTCAGGTGCACAAATCACAATGGAACCAGCTTTAACGAATAAGGGAAAGATGTCGATGGGATATTCCAAATCTGTTGTTTGTCCGCCGGTAAAAAAGTCGTTGGTCCAGTAATTATACCAACCGGCAGCATGAGGCAGATAGGTCTTTACAATTTTTGTTTTGGTTATTTTTTCTTTTTTATCCGACGGTTTAATCCAGCAAAGTGTTATTTCCGACTGTCCAAGTCCCTGGTAGTACTCCACTTTAATATGGTATTTTTTTCCTTGCGAAAGCATTACCTTCGCAGGGAAAAGGGTGGCAGCCTGGTCTTGCCATTTATCTATAATGAGTTTTTCATTAAGCCACACCCTTACTCCGTCATCGGCTATAGCAGCAATGATAAAAGTTCCGGATTCGGGAGCTTTAAGGAAACCTTCCCATCGAACGGAAAAGTTTTTTTCAGGCACTCCGGCAGGCAGGCCGCCACCACTCCAGTTATGATTTATGTTATTTTCAACAGTTGTAATAACTTTTTCTTTAAGATCTCTGGTTTTGAAGTATGTTGCAGTCAGTCCGTTTTTGCCATCCGGCGTTTCAAATGAATTAGCTGGTATTGCAGGAGGAATCTCCTGGATATCGAAATACATACTTTGAGTAACGGGTTTAACCAGAAAAGCAGGTCCGAACATATATTCATCAGGAATGTTGTAAGTTTTTTTGTCTGAAGGGAAATCCATTACAAGCCCGCGCATTAAAGTATAATCATCAGTTGTAATTTTTCCTGCCAGAGAATATATGTAAGGCATTAGTTTGTAACGCAGCTTTAATGATTTTATCAGAGCCTCGTAAAACGAAGGTGATGATTTCCTGAAGTTCCACAACTCTCTGGGCAGTCCGGTTCCGTGAGAGCGAAAAACGGGAGTGAAAGCTCCGAACTGAAACCATCTGACATATAGCTCCTGGTATGCCGGATCATTCATTCCTTTTGGGTACATGCCTCCATTGCCAGAGGGAAAAAATCCGCCAATATCGTGGGTCCAGTACGGAACTCCGGTCATGCAGAAGTTAATGCCTGCACATATCTGTTTTTTCAGATTATCGAAACTCGATGCCACATCGCCAGACCAGGTAACTGTAGAGTTACGTTGTTGCCCGGCCCAGGAGGAACGGGTAAGTATAAATGCTCTTTTGTTTTTAATGTCTTTTCTGAAATGCTCATATACGCCTTCGCTTGAAACAAGAGCGTATGTGTTCAGATATTTTGCAGTTGGTCCGGCATATGTTTTTTCAGTCTTAAGGTATTCTTTTTCCATATCGTAAGGAGAGGCAACAGATGTAATCTGCGGTTCGGAACCATCCATCCAGAGTGCATCAACACCGTTATCCATAAGTCCTTTTTTTATGTATTTCCAGTAGATATCCCGGGCTTCAGGATTATAAGCATCGTATACTTTGCCTCCGCTCCAGTGTTGGGGTGCATAAAGGAGCCCTTTCGCACTCATCTCTTTGTAAATGTCTGTTTCCGGTCCAAATGCGGGCCATATGGAAACCATCAGGTTGGTGTTTAAAGAGTGTAGCTTTTGTATGTTTTCTGCAGGATCTGGGAATGTTTTAGGGTCGAAAAACATACTGCTCCAGTGACGGTTATCGCCCCAGTATCTCCAGTCAAGTACAATGTTATCAACCGGCAGTTTTAACCTGCGATAGTGTTTAATCACATTTATCATCTCCCCGAATGAACGGTATCTTTCTTTGCTTTGCCAGTAACCATATGCTTTTTTGGGCAACATAGGAGCTTTTCCTGTGAGTTTTCTGTAACCCGAAATTACTCCGTCAATATTGTTGCTTCCAATGAAATAATAGTCTATCTGGTCGGCGACTTCCGAGGTGAAAGAGCAACCGTCTTTCCCGTCATGAAAAGCAGTATGTGAATAGTTATCCCATAATATTCCATAACTGTTCGATGATACCATTACGGGGACAATGGCAATGCGGTTTGCCTGTACCAGCAACAGGTCGTGGTTGCGGTAGTTCATTATATTGTTCTGGAACTGACCCAACCCGAATATTCCTTCATTGTCTGATAGCGTAAACTGTTGTTTTATTTTCAGGTATGATTTGTTGTTGATTATGGTATCTGTAAAGATATGGGGCTTGTTTTTAAGTTCTGATACATATACTGAAGAATCGGGGTGCATGAAAGTTATACTTCCTGTGGTTTTATTTATCGAAAGAATTAATGATACTGTGGAAACGGTAATGTGGTTTTTGTGGTTTATTACCTGATAATTTGTTTTGTCGGGATGAGCAATTACAGCAAGACTGGAATCCCTGAAAGCTTTATCCTGTTTTGTCGCAGAGATGCGGACAATACCGGGGGCAAAAAATGTTATTCGCTTTTTATTTCCGTTTACAGTGACTGTTATCCCGTCAGATTCCGGAGAGTATTCAAACTTGTTGTATGAACAGGAAAACAGAAATGAGCCCAGGAGTGATACTCGTAATGCTGATAGAATAATATTTGAAATTTTCATAATAAATGATTCTGATCAGTTGTTTTTAATTACAGGTGGTACGGTCAGCCCAACGGGTTCGGCATAAACACCAAGTTCTGATATGGCAGGACAAACCGGCCCTGAAAATCGTAAACGTATTTTTTTTGTTGAAATACGGTTGTTGCTCCGCCATAATCTTCTCAAACCTATTGCTCTGCCTTTGGCAAATTCGATCCATTTACTGCCGTCCCATTTATCGAAAGCCCAGTCCCACACGCGTTGGCCCAGAGGAGTGTATTCCCGCAAGTCGATGACGTTGAATGTAACCGGCTTGTTAAAGTTGATAGTCAAAGATGCTTCCTTGATTTCATTGTCAGTAGACCAGTAGGTGTTTTTGTTTCCGTCGGTCAGGTTCTTTTCTGAAAACATTTCACTGTTACCTCTTACATTCGATGCTTTTATTTTTGCTTTTTTTGCAAGGTTATCATCGAAGATTTCATCAAGAAGTTTTTTGAATCTTATTAATGCTATCGAATCATTTTTGTGTATCTGACCACGTTTGTCGGGAGGGACGTTGAGGTTAAATGTTGCACCGTGGCCTATAGTTTCATAGTACATGCCAAGAATATATTCCGGACTTTTCACAAGCGAATCGTCCTGTGGTATGTAAAACCAGTTAGGTCGTATAGAAACATCGGCTTCTGCAGGTATCCAGTATTTCCCGTCTATCTGGCCGGTATAGTTATATTTGGGATCGACATTTCCGGGTGCCGGCATTTTATCATTTTTTGAAACGGGAGTAAACCTTGCCCAACATGGATCCCCGGCGTGACCTCTTTCATTACCTACCCAGCGTGTTCCGGGGCCTACATCGCTGAATATCGAAAGTTTCGGCTGAAGGTCGTAAGCTATCTTCCATGTGTAATCCCAGTCGTAGTATGTTGTATTGTCTATTTTTCGCACTTCGTTGGCTCCTCCGTAATATCCGCTTCCTCCGTTGGCTCCGTCGCACCATAGGGTGAATATTTCACCGTAGTTTGAAAGAAGTTCATCAAGCTGGTTCTGATAATATTTTACATATTGAGGGCGGCCGTAGTCAGGGTGGTTTCTGTCCCATGGCGAAAGGTAGATTCCGAAAGCCATACCGTTGCGATGGCAGGCATCTGATATTTCTCGAACCACATCTCCTTTGCCGTTTTTCCACGGGCTGTTTTTTACTGAGTGTTCAGTAAATGCTGATGGCCACAGACAGAATCCGTCGTGATGTTTTGCAGTAAGTATCACACCTCTCATTCCGCCGGCTTTCATTGTTTTAACTATCTGGTCGGCATTGAAATCCGTAGGGTTGAACAGTTCGGGACTTTCGTTGCCAAAGCCCCACTGTCTTCCGGTAAATGTGTTGATTGAGAAGTGTAAGAATCCATAAAACTCAAGACTCTGAATGTTTAGTTGCCTCTCATCGGGTACGGGGCCGTATGGATCGGGAGGTAAAACAACTTTAGGTTTCGATTGACATGAATAAAATATTATGAAAATAATAATGGTCTGAAAAATGAGTTTTGCTTTCATTTCTGTAAGGTTTTATTTTTTTGTTTACCGTTTACTTTAGGGTAAATCTTTTTCCACCATTTTTCGTATTTCTCTGAAAGTTCTTTGACAATCTCAGGATGAGTGTCTGCAATGTTTTTTTCCTGTGATATGTCTTTACTGATATTGTATAAAGCCCATTTGCCTTTCGGGGTTACAGCATAATTAAACTTTGCATGTTTTTTGGAGTAGTAACCGGGTTTATTTTCTTCCTGTACACGTTTAAATATCGGGCATTCTGCCCAGCAGTGCGGATCGTTGCAATATTCAATTCTAACAGCAACATAACTGCCTTTTCTGACATTACACTGACAGTACTTATGGGCGTCAATAGCTCCTTCTTTCCATCGTCCCACGTGGGTGAACAAAACCCGATCGGTCCATGATGTGTCTGCATTTTCAAGCAGTGGGGTAAGACTTCTTCCGTCAAAGGTGTTAAGTATGCTGTCTGGTAGTTTGTAGCCTGCTATCTCAGCTAATGTTGGCAGGATATCAACGTGTGCAGTCTGTGCATTTATGTCTTCGGGGACGATTGTTCCCGGCCACATCCAGAAAGAGAAAGTGCGGGTTCCCCCGTACCATGCTGTGGTTTTTACTCCCCTCATGCCTGCATTGTAAATGTCGGCTCCGAAAGTTGCTCCGTTATCGCTCATTAATATGAGGAGTGTGTTCTTTTCAAGGTGAAGTTCTTTCAGTGTTTTCAACAGCCGGCCAATATTTTCGTCAAGTACTGCTATCATTCCGAAAAATTTGTTGCCGTTGTACATGTCGCTGTACTTTTGCGGAACATCAAGGGGAGCATGAGGAAGAAAAGTCGGAATGTGACAAAAAAAACGTTTGTCTTTATTTTGTTTAATGAATTTTATAGCTTCATCAAATAAAATGTTGTTTCGGTAACCTTTGTGTGTTTCGGGTATTCCGTTCCGGGCAAGCGGAGGATCAAAGTGTTTTTTGTAGTCCTGTTCTCCAATGCTTGTCAGTGCAATGTCAAAACCTCTGTTTTCGGGTCGGTGAATGCTATCGAGTCCGAGGTGCCATTTTCCGAACAGTCCTGTCACATATCCTGCCTTTTTCAAAACATCGGCAAGAGTGATGATATTTGTATCCATGTGATTGCGTGGAGATCTGGTGTCATATACTCCTGTTTTGAATTCATGCTTACCCGAATAGATAGCTGCCCGTGTGGGAGCACAGGTAGGGCTGACCATAAAATCCTCGAAACGTGCGGCATGATCGTGTATGTAATCCATATTTGGAGTCTTTACTACCGGATTGCCGTTGCAGCTAAGATCCCCATATCCCTGATCATCGGTCAGAATGAAGATAATGTTGGGCTTCGGGTCCTGAACGTTTTTTTCTTTTTTACTTTCTTTATTGCAGCCAAATGAAAAAAACAAAATAATTACGACAGAATAAATGACAAACAGGTTTTTCATAATTATCGGTTATTCATTATTAATGTTTTTTTCAGCAAATCCTCATCCCGCGAAGACGAACCCGTCATAATGGTGAATTCACCGGGTTCAACAATGTAGTTCATGTTAATGTCGTAGAAAGCAAAAGCAGAGGGGGGAAGCTTAAATTCAACTTTTTTTGTTTCACCCGGATTCAGATGTATTCTTTTGTATCCTTTTAGTTCCTTTACAGGTCTGGTGGCAGATGAATAATTATCTCTTATGTACAGCTGGGCTATCTCATCTCCGCTTACATTTCCTGTGTTAGTAACGTTTACCGATACGGTTACAGTGTCGTTTATGTATGCATTTTCGGGGACATTTAGTTCTGAATACCGATATGTGGTATAGCTAAGTCCATAACCGAAGTACCATAAAGGTTCAGAGGGGATATCCCGATAGGGATGGAAAAATGACGAGGGCTTGTGATTATAGAAATAATTTATCTGACCTGAACAGTATGGGATTGAGATTGTAAGTTTGCCGGAAGGGTTTATTTTGCCTTTTAGTACTTCAGCAATTGCTTGTCCTCCGTAAGCACCGGGTTCCCAAGCTTCGATTACAGCAGGTATGTTTTCTTTTATCCATGGTTCACCCAGAGGTCTGCCATTAACAAGAACAACTACTACGTTTTTATTTTTTGCGTAAATTTCCTTGATGAGTTTCAGTTGATTTCCGGGCAGATTTATGTTTGCCCTGTCGATATTTTCTCCGCAGGTTTTTTCGGGGTCCTGATATCTTAAAGAGTTTGAGCCGACAACAATAATCACGGCATCATATTCTGAGGCTTTTGCCACTGGAAGTTTAAGTTTTTCATTATCGGGATGACGCAGGCTTTCACCACTGTTTATGTAATCGACACTACAATTATCGAAAACATCCTTCATGCCTTCATAAACTGTTATCACATTTTCATCGGGCTGTTTTAGTACCCAATCACCAACTATTCGTTCATTATTGGCATTGGGGCCGGTTATCATAATTTTCTTTTTATTTTTAAGAGGCAGCAACCCGTCGTTCTTTAAAAGAATAATAGCTTCTCTGGCAGCTTGTAATGCTGTTTTTCTGTGTTTTTCACATCTGAGTACTTTACGTGCGTATGTTTTGTCAGGATAAGGGTTTTCAAATAGTCCAAGCATAAATTTAGCTTTGAGTATTTTTCCTGCTGCACGGTTTAAAACACTTTCGGATAATTCACCTGTTTTTACCATTCTGCAAAGTGGAACTAAAAAGCCCGGGCCGTGCATATGCATGTCAATACCTGCATTAACAGCAAGTTTAACGGCTTCGTCTTTGGTGGCGGCAATATGGTGAATGTCGTGTAAATGTTCTATGTCATCCCAGTCAGACACAATAAATCCTTTAAAATTCCATTCATGTCTAAGAATGTCAGTGAGCAGGAATTTGTTAGCATGTGCGGGTATACCGGAAACTTCATTGTGAGCAGCCATAAAAGTATAAACGCCTGCATCTACCTGTGCTTTAAAAGGTGGAAACCATATTTCTCTCAATTGACGTTCTGAAACGTCGATAGGAGCACCATTTGTTCCGTTAAAAGGTTCACCACCGCCAACGAAATGTTTGGCACAGGCCAGAATATTATCTTTGCCGAAATTTCCCTGATAACCTTTAGTGAAAGCTACACCAAGCTGCGAAACAAGGAATGGATCTTCGCCAAAAGTTTCACCGGTACGACCCCATCTTGGGTCACGGGCCACTTCAACATTGGGTGAGAAAGTCCAGTGCATTCCTGTTGCCCTGACTTCCTGTGCGGTTTCTTTTGCAATTTCGTAAAGCAGGTTGTTGTTCCAGGTGGATGACAGTGAAAGCTCTGTGGGATAAACGGTGGTTCCTTCAACTACTGCATGTCCGTGAATTGCATCAATGCCGAAAAGCAAAGGAATCTTTAAGCGGGATTTCATAGCCAGTTGTTGCAACTCATGAACCTCGTTAAGGTCTTTTGCATGAAGAAAAGATCCGATTTCACCTTTCACTACCATATCTTTTATCTCCTGAATACTTAAATCGGGGTAGAAGGCATACTGGTCGCTGTTTTTGGGAACTTTACCGTTGAACAGCTTTTTTGTGTGTTTGTAGTGTTCCAGAGCAACGTACTGACACATTTGTCCTGCTTTTTCCTTTATGGTCATTCGGCTTAACAGGTCTTTTACCCGCAGGTCAACAGGTAACTCAGGGTTTAGGTACAGAGGAGCGGATTTTTTATGAGCAGTTTGCTTACAGCCGGACAGCCCGGTGTATATAATCGTTAAAATGATAAATGAAAGGTGTTTTAGCTTCATGGTGAATAAAAAAACAATAAAGGTGAAAATGATGGTTATATTAATTAAAAACCGGTATGTGTTGGGTTGTTTATAAATAACCCCGGACCGGCACTGTTATTACCGGGCCGGGGCTGTTTCTTATAAAATCAGGTAATCCCTAATGAAGAGATGTTTTACCATCCCGGATTTTGTTCAAGAACACCACCTGATAATCTGATCTGTGTTGGTGGTATTGGAAGGAATCCTTTTGTTTCCGGGCGGAAGTCCGGACCATCATATGTATCAGGAGCTTTGTTGTTGAAAATAGGAATGTTTTTAACCTTGGCAAACGCAGAGGCTACATCACCCCATCGTAACAAATCAAAATATCTCAATCCTTCACCTGCCAGTTCGTGGCGGCGTTCCTCTTTGATGTTATCCAGTGTAACCGGTTTTGAGGCTAATCCGGCACGTGTTCTTACCATATCAAAATAAGTCTGGGCATCAGGACAGCCTAATTCAGCAGCCATCAATAATACATCAGCAAAACGTATTTTAATCATATCCTGATGGCTATTCAACATAATATTTCCTGCACCGCCGTACCACATGTAGTACAGGCTTTGCCACTGACCGTCAGCATTTTTTCCATAGACAGGAACATATTTTTTACCATAATATCCTGTTTCCCACCAGCAACCCCAGCCTCCGAGTTCATAGTGGAAGGCGGAACCTTCGATAGTTGTGTCAAGAGAAATTATGGATCCTTCCCTTCGTAAATCACCGGGTTCGAAGCTATCCCATAACTGCGGGTTCACTGCAGCCCAGCCCCATCCCATACCGAATGGTGAATTGGACAGGCCTCTGAAGCCAAAAGCAACTATAGTGAAGTTTGCAGCTGGGATGTTTCCCCAACCACCTAGTGGAGTGAATTTTACAGCGAAGATGGTTTCTGTGTTGCTTTCGTCTTCACCAATCCATTGTAAGTTGTTATCAACGGCATATTTGTAGTCCTTATTTGCAGAATATGGCCATATATTTCTGAAGTCGCTGGCAAGCTGATGTCCACTATTTTCGATGAGGTCAACAAGCCAATCCTGGACCTGTGATTTTGATACGCTTCCACCTTCAGCCAAAGGCATTTCATTTTTGCTGTATACACCAGTGTAAAATAACCATACTCTTGCCATTAATGCTTCAGCCGCCCATTTTGTTGCATGGCCGGACATAAATTGATAATATGGTACAGATGGCATAATATCGATAGCCTTTTTAAGATCGGAAGCAATCTGTCCATACAATTCGTCCACACTTGCTTTGGGTGAATTAACATCCTGGGTTTCAGGATCTATAATTAATGGGACTGTTCCAAAGAATTTTGCTAGTTTAAAATATAAATATGCACGTAAGAAATAAGCTTCTCCAAGGCGCTGGTCGTGAAGTTGCTGGTCATCATATTTGGCTCGGTCAAAGTTTTTAATTAACATGTTAGCCCTGAATATTCCAACATATGGTTCTGACCAGAGTCCGTCGTAAAGAGTTTCCTGAGTTAGTTGAATCTGGTCAAATCCTTGCGCGTTAATATCTTCTTGTCCTCCACTACCAATTCTGTCATCCGACATTAACTCTGCAATCATTAATTCACTGCTCCACCAACCACCGGCACGTAATGTGGTATAAACAGCATTAAGTGCCTGATCATTCAGTTTTGGGGTTGAGTAGAAGTTATCGGTACTAGGCTGTGACAGATTTTCCCTGTCAAGGTAATCATCACCACAACTGCTTAATGCAAAGATTAATACAGCTAATGCTAAAGAAAAAATTATATGTTTCATTTGTTTCGGATTTTAAAAATTAAAATTTAATTGACAAACCTACAAGAAATGTTCTTGCTAAAGGATATAAACCAATGTCAACGCCTGAAGACCAGGAGTTAGGAGCATAACCAACTTCGGGATCCATTCCTGAATAGCTTGTAAATGTTACAAGGTTTTTAGCAGAAACATACAGTTTGGTTTCTTTTAGTGGCCAGGACCTTAATTTATTTAAATCGTATCCAATTGTAAGATTACTGATTCTGAAATAATCACCATCCTCGATAAACAAATCTGACATTTGTAACATATTCTGGTTTGCGCCGGCTGTAACCCTGGGATATTTATCAGATGTTCCTTCTCCGTGCCATCTTTTTAATATGTCAGTAGTGTAGTTATCCCAGTTGCTGTTCCAGAAACGATAAGATTTTGCTATTTGCATTCCTGCCTGTCCTGTGCCTGTCATGTTTAAATAAAATCCTTTATATTCCATGAATATCTGCAATCCGTAATTGTACTTAGGATGTGGGTTGCCAAGCATAACTTTATCGTTGTCATCTATTATGTTGTCTCCATTTTGATCTTTAAAACGTATATCACCGGGAACAACAGGATCGGGTCGGGGATCAGATGTTATTTTGCTGTTATAGGCATCTGCTTCAGCTTGATTCTGTATTACTCCATCAGTCTCAAATCCCCAGAAATAACCAATCGGATAGCCTTCCTGAGCACGGTAAATCTCAGACATGCCATGTGTTAAAACATTAGCAGGACCATGGATGATTTTTTCGTCATTTTCAATTTCGGTAACCTCATTGTGGTTATAGGCTAATGTTGCACTGATTCCGTATTTGAATGATGGTCCTAGGTTGTCTTTCCATCCGAGATAAAATTCAACACCTTTGTTTGTTATGCTACCACCGTTGATATAAGCAGATGCTGTACCGGTTGTTGCCAGTACCGGCGGATTAACTAACCAGTCTTTGGTGTCTTTTTTGTACCAGTCAAATGTAAACTGTAATCTTGAGTTCAGGAAATGGGCATCAAGACCGATGTCTGTTTGTTCGGAAGTTTCCCAAGTTACGTCAGGATTAGGTTTTCTGGCAGGATAAGCTCCGAGAAACATTATTGTTTTATCACCACCATAGTTGTAATATCCGTTATGGTATGACATTGTGGATGCGTATTGAAATGCACCGATATCTTTGTTTCCGTTTTGTCCCCAACTGGCTCTTATTTTCAGATAACTAAGCCAGGCCTGGTCTTCCAGGAATGATTCGTTGGTGAGCACCCAACCTCCGGATAATGAGGGAAATACACCCCAGCGGTTTCCTTCTGTGAAGTTTGATGAACCATCGGCACGTAACACGAATGTCAGAAGGTATTTTTCTTTATAGTTGTATGAAAAACGACCAAAATATGATAAAATGGCATCTCCGCCCCATTCTGCACCGTTTACTCTTGTGTAAGCAGGATCAACTACCGGATAATTATTGAGGTATGCATGTTTCCAGTCTTCAAATATTCCATTTTCATTATGTCCTGAAACATTAAGCAACATTGTTGTTTTATTCATCTCGGTACCAGCCAACAAGGTGAAGTCGTGTTCATCGTTAATGTTAAATGAATAATTAACAGTATTGGTGAATGTATAGTTATAACCCTGACTCATTGATTGATCGATGTCATCAAATTGATTGTAACTCTGGTTACTTAAATTATACGAAGGAACCCAGTGCCTGTAGGTGTTAAACCATGCGTTGAAACCATACTGTGATCTGATAATCAGGTTCTTTATGGGCTGAAATTCAATGTAGGCATCTCCGACAAAGCTATTTCCTATGTTATCGTTATATTTGGTTGTATATTCCATTAATGCGATTGGGTTGGCTTGTCCCGGGTTCCAGTCTATTGCGTAGTGGTAATCTCCGTTTTCATCATATAAAGGAAGAAACGGACTTGTACCAAGCATGTTTCTAATATCGCTCCAGTAAATATTACCTGTTCTGATACCAGGATTTTTTTTGTTTGTGTAAACAATGTTTTCTCCAAATTTAATTATGTCAATTCCATCTTTAGTCCATAGTTTATGTTCGGAGTTAAGTCTGATATTAAGCCTTTGGTATCTAGAGTCCGATTGCTTGCCAAGTATACCCTGATCATCTAAATAAGAAGCACCAAATGAGTAAACAGACTGGTCTGAGCCTCCTGTAAACCCCAAAGAATAGTTTTGTAGCAGGGCATTTTCATTTTTTATTTCATCGAACCAATTGGTTCCTTTCCATTGTCCACTTTGAATCTTATCCCAATCCGGAACCAGAGTGTTATAATCCCAATCAGGCAATCCGTCATTACTTCTTCCTTCTGATTGTATCATAGCATATTGCTGGGCATTCAGCATGTCAGGATCTTTATATACATTCTGCCAGCCTAAGTAACTGTCGAAATTGACACTTAATTTTCCTTTTTTTCCTTTTTTCGTTGTAACCAGTATAACTCCGTTTGCAGCCCGGGCACCATAAATTGCTGCTGAAGCAGCGTCTTTCAACACGTCTATGGATTCGATGTCGGAAGGACTCAGGTAGTCAATATTACCAACAGTCACACCGTCTACAATATATAACGGAGAAGCATTTCCTATCGTTCCCATACCTCTGATATATACTTTTGTGGTAGAACCTGGTTGTCCGTTGCTGCGTGTAATGGAAACACCGGGGCTTATACCTTGTAATGCCTCCATTGAATTAGACGGAGTTAGCTTAGTTATAACATCTCCTTTTACATTTAAATTAGCACCTGTGCTAAGTTTCTTTTTCTGAGTTCCATATCCTATTGTTACTACTTCATCGAGTCCGATTACTGCTGATTCCATTGTAACGTTAATAGTGGTGTTCCCGTTTACAGGAATCTCCACGGTTTTCATTCCTATAAATGAGAACACAAGGGTTGATTCATCGGGAACAGTTAAAGAGTATGTACCATCAGCACTTGTAATTGTTCCGGTTGTAGTACCTTTAATAAATACATTAACTCCCGGAATTGGATCTCCATTTGTATCGGTAACTTTACCTTTTACAGAGAGTTGTTTTTGCCGGGAAATGTTAGGTGCATCTATATTGTTAATGCGGCCCGGAGTAAGGACAATCTGCTTGTCTATAATTACAAAGTCAACATCAGTACCGTTAAATAGCTCTTTCAGAATGTCATCGATTCTTTCATTCTTAATGTTGAGGTTTACTTTTCGTTCAACATCAATTAGCTTGTTGTTGTATAAAAAGTAAAACTCACTGGCATTCTCTATTTGTTTAAGTACATCTTTTACTGCGGTACTTTGGGTCTTAAGAGATAGTCGTGTTTTTTGTGAATAAGAGCTTACTGCAAACATGTTTAATGCTCCTATTAAAAACAGAAAAAAGCTAATGCGCATAATTTTTCCGGTTTTGGAGGAATAGATGCTTTTAAAAAGCAGTATTCCTGTGTGAAATACATTTTTTTTCATAGTTTTGTGATGTTTTTGAGGTTTTTATTAAATAAAGCCATAATCTCAATAATTAATGATTATTGAGTAAAAACTCGGCAGGGAAGTGTGCCACCACTTTTCTGCCTTTTTTGTGTTTTTGAGGTTTTGGTGTTTATTTCATAGGCACTTGGTTTTAGTTAATTTAGAGGATTTATTTTTTTCTTAGTCTTATTTCTATTTTTTCTTTTGTATAACTATTGTCGTTATTCTTTTTTCTTGGGTATATTTTGTATTCGATCGGTGCAGATCTCTTTAGTAAATCCAGGATCTGAGGTAGTGTTTCTTCAGTAAATGTGGCAGTATACCTGTATGAAGTTAGCTCATTATCAACCAGTATAATATCAGCGTTGAACCATCTGCTCAACTTTTTTATAACTTCATTCATCGGGTCATTAATAAAAATCAGCTTTCCGTCTATCCAGGATATGGTTTTGTCGATATTTGTTTTCTGAACGGTAAGTTTTTTTCTGTCTTTATGTAACGTAGCTTTTTGCCCCGGTTTTACACATGCGATAGGAGTTGGTTTTTTATTATCACCGTTGTCTTTAGCAATATAAATCGTTCCTTCAACTAATGTTGCCTCAGTTAAATTGTCATTATCATATGCCAGGACATCAAATTTTGTTCCGGTTGCCATTACATCGATGTCATCGGTTTGAACAATAAATGGCCTTTTTTTGTCTTTTGCAACTTCAAAATATGCTTCACCCGAAAGGAACACCTTTCTCATTTTTCGTTTAAAAATTAAAGGATATTTAAAGTGGCTTCCTGAATTAAGCCATACTTTGGTTCCATCAGGTAATATTAGTTTCGATACTGTGCCGAATGAATTGTCAATTTCATTAAATGTTGATTCATAATTCACCGGTCGGTTGATGTTAAAATAAATGATGGATGTTATTAAAAGTGGTAAGAAAAGAATGGCTGCAACTTTTTCAAAGAAGAGTAATATTCTTTTATTATTATCATTCAGCTTTCTTTCTATTTTAGAGGCAGCTCGGGTTACATCTATAGATTGGTATAGTTTTATAGTTTCTGAAAGTTTCCAAAGTTTTTTCAGTTTTTCCAGTTCGTCCAGATTTTGTTCATCCTGGTTATTAACGAATTGTTCGGCTTCTTTTTCTTTCATCTCTCCCGACAGCAATTTGCCTGCCTTTTCGTAAAAGTCGGACTGTGATATGTTCTGTTCTTTTCGTGTCATATATCTTTCTCTCTATTTAAACGACGATTTATAAATATAATACCCTATTATAAAATGTATTTTTTTATAAAATAATGTTTGTAATGTATAATTTGTGTTGTGATAAATAAGCAGGGGGAAACAATATAAAAAGAGTAGCCTGTGCCGGTGTTAAAGCCAGTCTTTAAGATTTTCACGGAGTATTTTTAAAGCTTTGCCAATGTTTGCTTCAACTGTTTTGACAGAAATACTTAACTCTTGGGCTATCTCTTTATATTTTTTATCTTCAAAACGACTCATAGTGAAAATTCTTTTTACAGTATCCGGCAGTGTGTTTATCGATTCTTCAAGTTTTTCAATGAGATCGTAAGATGCTATATTGTCTTCTGAAAAGGCCTGGGTGTTTGCAATAATATCTTCTTTGGCTTTGTTTTTTACGTTGGTGTGCTTTATTAAATCAAGACATTTGTTCTGAACAGTTTTAAACAGGTATGATCTCAATGATATGTTTATGTTAATTTTGTTTCTGTTTTCCCATAACTTTAAAAAAACACTTTGAACAATGTCCTCTGCTTTATCCCGGTCCTCTACAAAGCCTATTGCGAATAAAACCATTTCGCGATAGTGTTTGTTGAAAATATAATTGAAAGAATCTTTATCTCCTTTTTTTAATTTATAAAGGATAAAATCCTGTTCCATAGTTGTTGGTTTGCCGGGTTTTTTCAATAACCTTATTTAAGGTGTGATAAAATTACAAAAAATAAATATCTTAAAGGATGTTTATGTTAAAGAGTCATTATTTAATATATTCTGATTTAACTTTGTAAGTTGAAAAGTAATTGCAAGAACATAGCAAGTACATGGGGAATGAAGCCGGTAGTTATACAAAATGACAGGTTTTTGTAAATTTTGGCTACGTATTTTGTCTTATTGAAAATGATAATTTAAGTGAAACTAATAATTAAAGTTGTTCTTTTATGTGTGGCAGGGCTTGTTTATGGCGTAGTTCAAGGATATTCACAAACCAGAAAAATGAATACAAAAGGCGATATCAGTCTTGGTTTTGTAAATTCTGAATATAATGTGGATAATCTTGTTCCGAACCGGCTTTTTATGCCGGTGGATACTACAGCGACCGATTCTGTTACCATAGCCGAGATTCTTTTTAATCCTGAAATGAGACTTATTGATCCTGATACTTTCAAACTTGAAACCGGTTTAATAAGAATCGATTCTTCTCTTCTTAACCGTGACTCAACACGTATTATCGATATTCACCCGCAGGATGTTTTACAGGCAAATGAGTTTAAGCTGGAAACAAGCAACAAACAGGCTTCTTTGGTGTTTTACGGTTCAATAAGGGTTAATGGTGCCTTAGACTATAATGGACTGCAATCAACGGATGCATTCAATACATATTATATTCCGGTAGGTGAAGAAAATTCCAATGTGCGGAGATTTTATATGGGTGCATTTCAGACCAGAATAGGGATTCGTGGAAACAATAAAACTTCGTATGGGCCTGTTAATTTTAAAATAGAGGCAGACTTCAGAGGTCAGTACAGGAATTTGCGTATAAGGCATGCGTACGGGCAGTTTATCAATATACTTGCAGGGCAAACCTGGTCTGTATTCGGAGATCCGTTTTCAATTCCGTGGACCGTCGATTTGGAAGGCCCGAACAGTTCATTGAACCGACGTTCCGTACAGATAAGGTATAGTAATCTGATAAATGAGAAAATAAGGTATATGGTGTCACTTGAAACTCCACAGGTAGAGTTTATTCCTTCCGACAGTATTGTTGCCATCATTCAGGGGTTTCCTGATGTGGCGGCAAGAATTAAGTTTATGATGAGCAAAGGACATATTCAGGGGGCCGTAATTCTTCGAAGTCTTGGGGTAAGTAATTCTTCTGAGCAGGCAACAGAGTCTGCAGGGTACGGAGGTTTGTTGAGCGGGCGTTATGATTTCAGAGACAGACGGAGGTTGCTGTTTCAACTGGTGGGAGGTGTCGGGATTGCACGCTATATAAGTTCTTTAAAAGGCACTGGCAGCGATGTGGTTTTCAATCCGGCTACCGGCAAGTATGAGCCTTTGCCCGTATTTGGTGGTTTTGTTTCATTGGCATGGGGCTGGAATAAGAATCTGTACTCTTTTCTCACACCTGGGTTTACGTCAATAAAGAACAAAAGATATCAGGAAGATGATTCGTTTAGCTTTAGTGCATATTTCTCAGTAAATACCTTTTATGATGTAACTGAGGGTTTCAGGTTCGGTGCTGAATACTCTTACGGTTCAAGAGTAGATAAAAACAATGAAAAAGGAAGTGCTAACCGCTTGTCTTTTGTGTTTTATTACAGTTTCTGATTTTACTTATTGTTCTGTTTTTGCAATAGCTGTTTTATTATTTCAGGAAAATACCTGTATTCCAGTTTATGTACCTTTTCAGCAACATCATCGGGAGTGTCGGAAGGCAGAACTTCGCATCTGGCCTGGAATATAATATTGCCTTCGTCGTATTTTTCGTTTACATAATGTATGGTTATGCCGGTTTCATTTTCCCTGTTGTTTACAATAGCTTTGTGTACTTTGCTTCCGTACATTCCTTTCCCACCGTATTTGGGCAACAGGGCAGGGTGAATATTAATTATTTTGTCAGGGAATTCTTTAATAATTTCGGAAGGCATAAGCCATAAAAATCCTGACAGAACAATGAGATCAGGTTGGTTGTCTTTCAGGATTTTAAGAACAGTGCCGTTTTTGTAAAGATCTTCTCTGTTAAAGACCTTAAAAGGAATGTTTAGTCGTTTGGCACGTTCAATAACAAATGCGTCCGGATTATTGGTCAGAATGCATTTTATGGTGACATCTGTATCGTTATTAAAAAAATTAACAATATTTTCAACATTGGTTCCTGAGCCTGATGCAAATAGTATAACGTTACTCATTATTAAAAACTTATGTGTTTGAACAATTGTAAAATAAAAGTGTTTAAAAGTAGTAAAAACGATTATTTTTTTATATTTCTTTATGTGATATTTGAATTATTATTCGCAAATTTCTTTCTTTGCAAAGAAATTCAAACTATTTAATCTAGTATTAATTTAAATTTTTAAGCTATGTCGGACATTGCATCTAGAGTAAAAGCAATTATTGTAGACAAGTTGGGAGTAGACGAAACAGAAGTTACACCTGAAGCAAGCTTCACCAATGATCTTGGAGCAGATTCTCTTGACACTGTGGAATTGATCATGGAATTTGAGAAGGAATTTAATATTGCTATTCCTGATGATCAAGCTGAAAACATTGGCACAGTAGGTGACGCTATTAAGTACATCGAAGAGAACGCCAAGTAAGAAGTCAGGCTAATCAAACAAAGTTATGCAGTTAAAAAGAGTAGTTGTTACGGGGTTGGGTGCTATTACCCCGTTAGGTAAGACCGTAGATGAATTTTGGGAAAATTTGATCAACGGAATGAGTGGGGCTGCACCCATTACTCGTTTTGACACCACTCATTTTAAAACAAAGTTTGCTTGCGAGATAAAAGATTATAATCCTACTGACTATTTCGACCGCAAAGAGGTTCGCAAACTTGATCCTTTTGCTCAGTATGCTATGATCGCTGCAGAGCAGGCCATTGAGGATTCGAATCTTGATATGGATAAGATTGACCACGACAGGGTTGGTGTTATCTGGGGTGCCGGAATAGGAGGGATTATAACTTTTCTTGAAGAAGCCGGAAATTATGCCAAAGGAACGGGTATTCCGCGATTTAGTCCTTTCTTTATTCCTAAAATGATCGCAGATATTGCCCCCGGGCAAATCTCGATGAAATATGGATTGAGAGGACCAAACTATGGTACCGTTTCTGCCTGTGCTTCTTCTACGCATGCCATCGGAGATGCCTATAACCTGATACGTTTAGGCAAAGCTGATGTCTTTGTTACGGGTGGTTCCGAGGCTGCAATTAATGAAGCCGGAGTCGGTGGATTTAATTCTATGCAAGCCCTGTCAACACGTAATGACGACCCCAAGACTGCATCCAGACCTTTTGATAAAGGTCGTGACGGATTTGTAATGGGAGAAGGTGGTGCTTCTCTTATTCTGGAGGAATATGAGCATGCCGTTAAACGAGGAGCCAAGATTTATTGTGAATTGATTGGCGCCGGAATGACGGCTGACGCATATCACCTGACGGCTCCGCATCCCGAAGGATTAGGAGCTGTAAAGGTAATGCAACATGCTTTGAGTGACAATAACACTCCTTTAGAGGCGGTTGATTACATTAATGTTCACGGAACGGCTACTCCCAGGGGGGATATTGCTGAAGCGCTTGCTATCAAAGAGGTTTTCGGAGAGCATGCCTTTAAGTTAAATATCAGCTCTACGAAGTCGATGACAGGACATTTACTTGGAGCCGCCGGAGCTATCGAGGCTATTGTCTCCATTCTTGCGATAAATAACAATATCGTACCTCCAACCATAAATCATTTTGAAGATGATCCAGAAGTTGACAACAAACTTAACTTTACCTTCAATAAAGCACAGGAGCGAGAAGTTAATGTTGCAATTTCAAATACTTTTGGTTTTGGCGGACATAATGCTTCTGTCGTGTTTAAAGCATTAGAGTAGTATTGTGTTCGGTCCATTGATGAAATTGATAAAGCTTTTTTCCCCTAAGGGAAAGAAGCTTTATTTTTCTATACGGATGCTCACAGGAATGTACCCTCGTGATATATCCCTGTATGAACTTGCCCTTACACATAAGTCGGTGATGAAAAGGGATGATAACGGGATACTGCAGAGCAATGAACGTTTGGAGTATCTTGGCGATGCTATGCTTGGGGCTATTGTCGCGCATGAATTGTACGTGCGTTATCCTTTTGGTTCTGAGGGCTTTCTGACAAAAGTCCGTTCACGGATTGTAAGCCGCAGTCTTCTTAATGAGATAGCCTATTCGATGGGGCTTGCAGAGATTTTAAAAACCAGACTTCAGACAGATCCATCTCAGACACATGTTCTTGGCGATGCGCTGGAAGCTTTGATAGGAGCAATTTATGTAGACAGAGGTTTTGATGCATGTCGTAAGTTTATCATAAAACGCATGCTCGATAAATATGTCGATATTGAAAAACTGGTAAAAAAAGACACTAATTATAAGTCATTGTTGATAGAGTGGGCTCAGAAACATAAAAAAAGTATTCGTTTTATCACCGAAGAACACCATTCCACAGGAGGGATATCCCCGGTTTTTATTTCAAATGCCTTTATCGATGACGAAACAATAGGTGAGGGAAGAGGGTACTCAAAAAAAGAAGCACAGCAGAATGCGGCACGTACTGCGCTGGTGCAGGTTAAAAGTAGTAATAATCACTGAATATTACCGGCTTTAACTCATACTGTTATAATGATTGTAAAAATGCTGTTAATTATTGTTAAAGCATAGCTGATGTTTAATTCTGCCTGCTATTTTTGTTATTTATGAGCAGGAAGTTTATTCTTATACTTACGATTGTTCTCGGATTTGCATTGTTTGGTTCGATTTATTACCAGACATTATGGATACTTAGTGCTACAAAATTAAAGGAAGAACAATTCGATCAGCATGTGAGACAAAGCATGCAGCAGGTTATTCTGCGTCTTGAAAAGAATGAGGCGTCAAGGATTAAGTCACGTACCCGAAATTATTATAATATTTTTAAAAAGCTTCCGCCTACACTCAGGCATGATAATAAATATTATAAAAACCATACTAACGAAGATTTAAATTCAAACATAAAGGATTATAAGCTGTCGTTCAGCCTGGATTATTCAGGGCACTTTAATCTGTCAACGTACAAAAAAGATTCGTTGGTGATGAATTATAACGGTTACACCTCGTTTAATCCGTATGGTCATGAGGAGGCGCTTACCAGTGCAATGATAAATATTTTGAATGAGCGAAGAGCTGAAATGGAGAGTAAAAACCAGGCGCTTAAGGCACTTTTTGAGGAGAAGCCTATTGAAAAGCGTTTGGAAAACATGAATATTGAAGGCTTATTGTTTCATGCTTTTGATGATGCCGGGATTCGTCTGCCGTTTGAATTTGGGATAATTAACTCAAAGGGAGATGTGGTAATTCAATCATCAGGCTATAATCCCGATAAAAAATCTCATATCTATAAAAAACGCCTTTTCCCGAATGACCAGCTGGCAAAGGCTAACTATATTCATTTGTATTTTCCAAAGCATCCGAATTATCTTTTAAAGTCGATGGAGTTGGTAGTTCCGTCAGCAATATTTACCTTAATAGTGATTTTAGCATCTATTTTTACGATAATTGTAATTATCAGGCAAAAAAGATTTGATGAGATGAAAAACGATTTTATTAATAACATGACACATGAGTTCAAGACTCCCATCTCAACAATCTCACTTGCCTCACAAATGCTTAAAGACGGAAGTGTTGCAAAAACTCCGAAAACACTGCAACAAATTTCGAGTGTAATACAGGACGAAAGTAAACGATTGAGTTTTCAGGTTGAAAAAGTCCTGCAAATGGCTATCTTTGAAAAAGGAAAGGCCGGTCTTAAATTTAAAGAGGTTGATGTAAATGATGTAATTCATCAGGTTGCCACAAATTTCAGATTGAAAGTAGAAAATCTGAACGGGAAAATAATTGAACGTTTAGAAGCAAAAAACAGCATTGTTCTGGCCGATGAGGTGCATTTTACAAATGTTATTTTTAACTTGCTTGATAATGCGGTGAAATACCGTAAGGGAACCCCGGTTTTGTACGTTAAAACCTGGAATAAGAACAAAGGCATAGTGATATCTGTTAAAGACAATGGAATGGGTATCTCAAAAGAGAACCTGAGAAGGATTTTTGAGAAGTTTTATCGTGTTCCGACAGGAAATGTTCACGATGTGAAAGGTTTTGGCCTGGGACTTGCATATGTGAAAAAAATAGTGGACGATCATCACGGACAGATATCTGTGGAGAGTGAACTTGAAGTAGGAACAAAATTTGAAATATACTTACCCCTAAAAAACAATTAAAAATGGAAAAAGAGTACAAGATCCTCTTAACCGAGGACGACGAAAACCTGGGTATGTTATTGCGTGAATATTTGGAGGCAAAAGGTTATGAAACCGATTTGCTGCCGAATGGTGAAGAAGGATACAATGCCTTTATGAATAAAAAATATGATTTGTGCATCTTTGATGTGATGATGCCTAAAAAGGATGGTTTTACCCTTGCCAAGGAAGTTCGTATGGTGAATCCTGATATTCCTATCATTTTTCTTACTGCAAAGTCAATGAAAGAGGATGTGGTGCAGGGATTCAAAATCGGAGCGGATGATTACATCACCAAACCTTTCAGTATGGAAGAGTTGCTTTTCCGTATCGAAGCTATTCTGCGCCGTACTGTAGGTTCTAATGTTGCACAGGAGGTTTACCAGCTTGGTAAGTATAAGTTCGATACTCAAAAGCAACAACTGATAAATGAAGAAACCGGAGATGTGGTTAAACTGACAACAAAAGAATCTGAATTATTAAAGTTGCTTTGTATTAATGCCAATAAAGTTCTTGAGCGTAACTTTGCTCTTAAAACCATATGGGTGGACGATAACTACTTTAATGCACGTAGTATGGATGTTTATATTACAAAACTGCGTAAGCACCTTAAAGATGAAGAGTCGGTAGCTATTATTAATGTACACGGTAAAGGTTACAAGCTTGTGATGTAAGATATTTTGCATAGTCACCGGATGACTCTCGAGTTACCCGGTGACTTTTTATTTTAATCAAGCTTAAGAACAGCAAGGAATGCCTTTTGTGGTACTTCCACGTTCCCAATCTGCTTCATTCGTTTCTTACCTTTCTTCTGTTTCTCAAGCAGCTTGCGTTTACGGCTGATGTCACCACCATAACATTTTGCAGTAACATCTTTACGAACGGCTTTTACAGTTTCTCTTGCTATAATCTTCGCACCTATTGCCGCCTGTATGGCAATGTCGAATTGCTGACGTGGAATTAGTTCCTTGAGTTTTTCACACATCTTACGTCCTAATGTGTAGGCGTTATCGAAATGGATTAATGACGACAGGGCATCAACTGATTCTCCGTTTAATAAAATATCAAGTTTTACTAGTTTTGCGGGGCGGTAATCGATGGGATGGTAATCGAATGATGCATATCCCTTCGATATACTTTTCAACTTGTCGTAAAAATCGAAAACTATTTCCGCAAGAGGCATATCGAATTCAAGTTCCACCCGATCGGAGCTAAGATAGTGTTGTTTTATAAGCTCCCCTCTTTTTCCAAGACAAAGAGTCATAATGGGTCCTATGTATTCCGATTTTGTAATTATCTGTGCTCTGATGTAGGGTTCGTCTACGTGCTCAAGAACTGTGGGTTCAGGCAGGGCTGACGGAGTGTGAACTTCAATAACTTCTCCTTTTTTTGTATGAGCATAATATGGGACGTTAGGTACAGTAGTGATTACGTTCATATTAAATTCTCTGTCGAGGCGTTCCTGTATTATTTCCATATGGAGAAGACCAAGGAATCCGCAACGGAATCCGAATCCTAAAGCAGCTGATGATTCCGGTTCGTAAGTGAGTGAAGCGTCATTCAACTGCAGTTTCTCCATAGATGCACGTAGGTCTTCGTAATCTTCAGAGTCGATAGGGTAAACCCCTGCAAAAACCATAGGTTTAACCTCTTCGAAGCCTTCTATTGCTTTTTCGCAGGGTCTTTTAACATGGGTTATTGTGTCGCCGACTTTTACTTCCTTACTAGATTTAATACCTGAAATAATGTATCCGACATCACCTGTGCTGAGCTTTTTTCTCGGTTCAAGTCCCAGTCGAAGTACCCCAACCTCATCAGCAATGTACTCTTTTCCTGTAGCGACAAACTTAACAAGGTCACCTTTTGATATCTCTCCGTTTACAATCTTGAAATATGCAATTATTCCACGGAAGGGATTAAAGACAGAATCAAATATGAGGCATTGTAAAGGTGCTTTCGGGTCTCCTTTTGGGGGGGGGATTTTGTGTACTATTTCTTCAAGAATCTTGTCAACACCTTCTCCGGTTTTTCCACTTGCTCTCAGAATCTCGCTACGGTCACAGCCTATAAGTTCCACAATCTGATCCTCGACCTCTTCGGGCATAGCATTGGGGAGATCCATTTTGTTAAGAACCGGTATTATTTCAAGATCATGTTCAATAGCCTGGTACAGGTTGGAAATGGTTTGTGCCTGTATGCCCTGGGTAGCATCAACGATTAATAGTGCTCCTTCACAAGCTGCAATTGACCGTGATACTTCATAAGAGAAGTCAACGTGTCCCGGAGTATCTATCAGGTTGAGAACATAGTTCCGGTCATCAAGCTGATAGTCCATTTGAATAGCATGGCTCTTAATCGTAATTCCTCTTTCTCGCTCCAAATCCATATCATCGAGGACCTGCTCCTGCAGATCTTTCTCTGATACGGTTTTGGTGTATTCCAGAAGGCGGTCGGCCAGAGTACTTTTCCCGTGGTCGATATGTGCAATTATGCAAAAATTCCTAATGTTATCCATATATCAGTTTCTTCTTTCGTCTCCACAAATCTGCAGTTTTTGCAGATAATTATTTCAGAGTGCAAAGATACTCAATTCATTTAGATTTTTTGTTCTGATTAAGGTGTTTCGGAGAAATAGTGTTAAGTATGCTTTATTAGTGCTCTGAGTGTTTTATGAATTTATCAGTTATTTTTTAATGTTAGTCATATTATTACGCTTTTGGATAAAAAAGAATCGATGTTTTGTTATTTTTAAAACTTAAAAGCTGATAAAATGAAGAAGATTCTGGTTACCGGAAGTGCCGGTTTTATAGGTTCTCACCTTTGTGAGCATCTTATTAGTCAGGGGTATGATGTAGTAGGTATTGATAATTTTGATCCGTTTTACAGGAAAGAATACAAGATACATAACCACAATGTAAACCTTGGTAAAGATAATTATACATTTTTTGAGGTTGATCTGAAGAAAAAAGATTTGCTTGTGCCTGCATTTACAGATGTTGGGGTTGTAATTCACCTGGCGGGTAAGGCTGGGGTGAGACCTTCGATAGAAGATCCGGGGGCGTATATTGATAATAATATCATAGTAACTCAGAATATTCTGGATGTGATGAAAGAAAACGGCATAAAAAAAATGTTGTTTGCCAGCTCATCTTCTGTTTATGGTAATAATCCCGATACACCCTGGAGTGAAGAATTGGATGTTAATAATCCTATTTCGCCATATGCTTTTACCAAAAAAGCGTGTGAGCTTCAGAATCATACATATCATCATCTTTATGGTATGGATATTCTTAACCTTAGGTTTTTTACAGTCTTTGGTCCTCGCCAGCGTCCCGACCTGGCCATTCATAAATTTATAAAAATGATGTTCAGGGGAGAACCCATACCTATGTTCGGTGACGGCTCTACATCACGTGACTATACTTATGTGAAAGATACGGTTTCTGGAATAACAGGAGCTCTCGAGTATATCATTGAAAATGACAATGTTTTTGATGTTGTTAACTTGGGTCATAATCATCCTGTCAAGCTAATTGACCTAATTAATGCTATTGGTAAGGCAACCGGAAAAACTCCGGTAATAGAACGTAAGCCGATGCAACCTGGAGATGTAAATGTTACTTATGCCGATATAAAAAAAGCAAAGTTGATGTTCGGATATAATCCCCGGACTCCACTGGAAGAGGGATTAAGTCGATTTGTAGAGTGGTTCAGGGAAAATCCCGGGATGCTTAAGCTTGATTAATTGCTATTGCTTGTGTTATTTGCGTATATCCTGCTTTACTGTTAAGAGTGCGTTCCCGGTTGTGATGTTTTTTCTGAACCGGTAAATAGTCATTGGAGATGCAAACCTCTATTGATAACCAGGTTTTATTGTTTTTTTGCTATTTATTTAAGATGAACGATTCTTAAATTTGTTTGTTATTAAATAAACATGTATTTTAAGCTTCATTTTCGACAGGGGATATCAAAATAAATTATGTGATTTTGTGAATTTTATGGCTTCTAAAGGTCATACAGGGTTGTTGTCAGCCAGTTTAAAATGAATCCGGAATCAGAATGGAGAAAAATTAATTGAGATGAAAAGAAGAGATTTTATACAAAAAACGATTGGAGCATCTGTGGCTTCGGGAGTATTTATGACAACGGTAGGATTTACTGAAGTTTTTGGTCCGGAAAAGCCAGCTGAAGGTCCTGTTGATCTGGTTGCTGTAAAGGGGGGGGAGCCTGATGTGATGTTTGAAAAGGGAATAGCAGAAATAGGAGGGATGAGCCGTTTTGTAAAACCTGGTGATGTTGTTGTTGTGAAGCCCAACATTGGCTGGGATACCCCTCCAGAAAGGGCTGCTGATACAAATCCGGTGCTTGTTGGAAAAATAATTCAGTATTGTAAAGATGCAGGAGCTAAAGAGGTGCTTGTGTTTGACAATACATGTGATGAATGGACACGGTGCTATAAAAACAGTGGTATTGAGGAGGCTGTGAAAAAGGCAGGAGGTAAGATGGTTACAGGTAAAGATAAGAAGATGTACAAGCCTGTTACTTTGGAAAAAGGCCGTACTCTGAAAGAAGCTTCTGTTCATGAACTGGTTATGAATGCTGATGTGTTTATAAATGTTCCTGTGTTGAAAAATCACGGAGGTGCCACAATGTCGCTTACAATGAAGAATCTGATGGGCGTTGTCTGGGATCGTGGTTGGTGGCATAAAAATGATCTTCATCAGTGTATTGCCGATTTTGCAACATACAGAAAACCTGATTTAAATATTATTGACGGCTATAACGTAATGAAGCGAAATGGTCCTCGCGGTGTGTCGGTGGCTGATGTTGTTACAATGAAATATCAAATTCTTTCGACAGATATGGTTGCTGCAGATACAGCCGCTACTAAAATATTTGGTGTCGATACTGCCAAAGTTAAGCATATTGCCCTGGCTGAGGAATTAGGTGTTGGTACTATGGACCTAAAATCATTGAATATAAAAAGAATAACTGTTTAAAAATATTCCTTATTCTCAATCAGTTTCCGGGGATAAGGATTTATCGTTTTTCAGGGGACAGATAATCAAAACTTCTTTTTAATAATTATGCAAAAACATCTAAAGAAGGGGAGAGTAATATTTGCTCTGTTGTTTTTTATTGCTGTTTTGGTTTCATTTTCTGATGTTAAAGGCAATCTGCCTTCCGGTATTCAGAATACAGCTTTGTATTTGCAGTTCGTACCTTCGGCAATAAAATTTTTCACACCGGGTACGGTTTTGTCAATAGGTTTTATTGTGATTATTCTAATGACTTTACTGGGAGGGCGAATATATTGTTCTGCTATCTGTCCTTTAGGCATTCTGCAGGATATAGTTATATATTTCAGACGTAGATTTGGCCCTAAACAGAGGCTTAGGTTTAAAAAAGCATTTAATACTCTCAGGTATACTATACTTGGAATTACATTAGTTGTTATTGTATTTAATTCAATACTTCTGTTGAACCTTTTAGAGCCTTATGCTGTATTTGGTCGTATTGCAACTCATATTTATCAACCGGTATTGTTGTTTATAAATAATATTTTGGCGTATATTCCATTTTTGGGACTGCATCAGATGGAATACAGCCCTTTTAGTCTGACAGGATTCATATTTGGTGCAGGAATGTTGTTTTTGGTAACATATCTGGCAAAAGATTACGGACGTCTTTATTGTAATTCAGTGTGTCCGGTGGGAACATTTCTAGGATGGTTGTCAAAATTCTCAATATTCAAAATCAGAATTTCAAAATCAACATGTACCCAGTGTGGGAAATGTCAGGCAGTTTGTAAAGCAAACTGTATTGATATTAAGAATATGGAGGTTGATGAAACAAGGTGCATCAGTTGTTACAACTGTATTCCTGTGTGTGAGGTTACAAGTATTGGCTACAATAAGCATAAGCTTAAGCCGGTAACAGTAAATAACCCGATAACTGAACCGTTGAAAATAAAAAAAGGGCTTGAAAGGCGAATGTTCCTTACTGCTACGGCAGGTTTAATAGCTACTAAAGCATTGGCTTTGCCTGCAAAAGTTTCTGAAAAGGTTGCAGGTGCTTCGGCCGGGAAAGATCCGTATTACGACCGTGGTCCTGTTGCTCCTCCGGGAGTTGGAAATATTCAACATTTAATTGATAAGTGTATTGCATGTCATCTTTGTGTGTCGGCTTGTCCAACAAAGGTTCTACAGCCTTCATTTTTGGATTACGGTTTGTCAGGAATTAATGTTCCTCATATGGATTACGATGCCTATTTCTGTAATTTTGATTGTCATAAGTGCGGAGAGGTTTGTCCTACCGGAGCTATAATTAAGCTGCCCAAAGAAGAAAAACATCTGACACAGCTGGGAAAGGTTTTTTTGCAACTTGAACATTGTATTGTTGAGTCGGAAGGTACTGCCTGCGGTTCATGTTCGGAGCATTGTCCTACACAGGCTGTAAAAATGGTGCCGTATATAAATAAACGGTTCCCGCATAAAAAAGAGCTTACAGCACCTGAGATTAATCCGGATATCTGTATCGGATGTGGTGCCTGTGAGTATGCCTGTCCTGCCACAGATCCGCATAAGGCAATTTTTGTAATTGCCAATCAGACTCATGTTTTGGCTGAAAAACCAAAACAGGAAAAACTTGAGTATGAAGAGACGGATGAGTTCCCATTCTGATAACAAAAACGTCGGTATCGTTTATTTGATACCGACGCAAAAAAATTCCTTAAAATCTAATCTTTTACACAACGAACAGAAAATCCGGAAGATTTATAATCATGACCTTGGTATACGTCAGTTCGGTCGTAATAAAATCGTTGAATGTATGCTCCGGTGTTGATATAATCAGTAGTACTCCACCAGTTTCCATTTGTACTTATTCCGTCTGATGCTCCAGTGTCAAATGATCTGTATCCTCCGGGAAGGGCATTGAATCCGGTTGTGCCGAAATCGGAATCTTGTGTCAAGGCGCCAGAAGTCCAAAGGGTTGCATCACCTGCTAATTTGCTGGCAGCATTAGATGTGCCTAAATAGTTAGTTAGTTCATCCCATTCTGCATCACTTGGAATGTGCCATCCGTCAGGGCAAATTCCCTGCACTCCGCTTGGATTATTATTTGTTGCACTTGCGCCGTACATTATAGCTGCCCATGTATATAGAGCTCCGTATTTTTCATAAGTTCCTTTGTTATCTTCATACCAACAATATGCATAATCAGTATTGTTGTCTCCCAATGCTTTCCAGTTATCATTTCCGGTTACTAATGGTATTTCCGTGCCGTCGGGGAAATGTGTTACTTTAAGATTTTCTGCCATCCAGGTTTGGTTTCCAATAGTTAATGCCTGGTAAGTATTTCCGTCAATATCGGTTACTTCGTTTTTTACTGTTATCAGGTCCGTTTTGGTTTTGGTTCTTGAAATAGTTCCGTTGTTTGCAGTTAAGCTAACAGTGAAAGTTCCGGCTGTAGTATATGTATGAGTGGGGTTCTGTTCAGAGCTAGTTTCTCCGTCGCCAAAGTCCCATGCCCAGGTAGTCGGTTTTATTTCCGAAGTACCTGAAAAGGTAACACTTTCCCCAACATCAATTGATGTAGCATCCTCAGAAAAATCAACAACGGTGAGTCCATTGTTTTCCATAATATCCATAAGAGCATCTACATACGATTTTGTTGCAGCATCCTGTGCATCTGTAGGATCGGCGATGTTTTTTACCTGTTTTCCGTTTCCGTCATTGCCATTGGCAAGAACATCTCCCAGGTCTGTTTGTGTAACATCTCCTGCCGTTTTAGCATACAAAGCATAAGGAACACTTAAGAGCTGGCTTGTGGAAGCAATATCATAATTGCCATCATCATCAATATCAGTTTCTGTTTTTATGAAGTAGGGACCAACAGACCAGTCGATGGTTGAAAAGTCCCCGGAAACAACAGTGCCATCGCCAATTTCAATAGTCGCAAGGCCATTGGCATTTGTTGTTGGTGTCTGTGTTTCAATATATACTACAGTTCCGTCACTTGTACTTTGCAGAATACTTATCTGAATTCCTATTTGTGTATCTTTTATCAGGTCATTGTTTGCATCGCGTACTACTGCCTGATAACTCATTTTTTCGGGGCTTTGAGCCATTAATGTAATTGCAGCGAGAATAAATGCTGCGAAAAATGTAAATGTTCGTTTCATGGTTTTAGGTTTTATTGTCATTGCTATAAACAATAGAGAATAAACAATATTTACATGCAGTATAGATTGTTTCATTTACCATTCGGAGAATTCGCAATGACGTATAATTATTACTTTTTGATTATTTTAAATATTTTTATCTCTTTACCATTTTCTATCATCTTGATAAAGTAAACCGAAGGCAAAAGGTTTTGCATGTTGACCGATGTCTCGGATCCTGTAATTTTATCTGCTTTTATCAGCTTACCATTCACATCGAATAATTTGTACGATATGTCATTGAAATCGCGTTCTCCTGTTTTAAGTTTCAGGATGTCAGATGTGGGATTAGGATAAGCAGAAAACCCGAGTGTGATATCTTCTGTATCTTTCAGAGCAGTTGAGACTGATATCTCATAGGGCTGTTGTACACCTTGTGTCACAGAACCGTTTGAACCGCTGGATGTTGAGTATGTCACCTGTCCAACAGTGTAACTTATGCTTCCGGCTGTTCCTGAAGCATCGCTCCCTGCCGTTGTTATGGCTTTCTGGGCATTAGTAGTTTGCAACAATAAAAAACATAGGAAAAGCAATGAAATGTACATTTTAATTCCTTTTGTCTTTAATGCTTTTGAGTTTTTGTTTTTCATAAAAATCATTTTTAGGATTTGGAAACAATTATTGAATTTGTCAGGCTTTTTTTAATTAATGATATTTTTCAGCTTAAAGCTAATATTAAATATTTTGAAATTTAACCAATGGTCAGGATTTGTTGATGACTTATTGATGAGTTGTCGATATGTGTAGATAATCTGCTTTTAAGAATACACTAATGGGATGTAACTAGCAGTGTAACAATAGAAAATGACAAGGAGGTATTTAATACTTAATTGCCTGTTTGGATGTCGCAATTCTTTTTATCTGTCTTCTTTTCTAAATAAATAGGGAATTTACTGGCGGTAATTTATGAGTCAGAAAGAATAATAGAAATAGAATAAATCCCAGAAGAAGCTAAAGAAAGGGTAAAAAAAAGTATCCAAAAAGCAGATTCATTAATCAAAGGTGAGAATGACAGCTTTTTGGATACCCTTATTTTGGTAATCAGATATCGAGTAATTAGAATTTCATGCCGAATGTAAGTTCAAAGTGATTTGTTTGTGAGTTATCCACTCCGTCAAATACCTCATTTAGTCCCCAGTTGTAACCAAGCTCGGCAAACATGAATGAAAAATCAACACCGGCACCTAGTTTTATACCCCAGATGGCATCGTTTATATCAGAAAACTCATCAGGCAGCCCGTTGTTGTCATCTGAAATTACAAATTTAGCTGAAGGGCCTCCGAAAACACGTATTCCCAGAGTTGATTTAGAATCACCAATTAGGTAATAACCGAAGTAAAGAGGAATTTTAAGACTGCTGTAATCACCGTCGAAAACTACTTCTTGTCCTATGCTTAAAGCAGTGTATTCACCTTCATAGTTGTCTTTTTGCCAGAAGATACCAGGTTCAACAATGAATTTTGTTCCAAAAGCAATAGAACCACCTATTTGATATCCGGTTTTACCTTCCATTTTATATTCATCGGTATTTAGGCTTGCAAAGTTGATTCCAAAAGCCGGCTTTATTTTTATTTGTGCCATTGATGCAAATGGAACAAGTAATAATGTAACCATTAAAATTAATAATGTCTTTTTCATAATTTTCAATAATTTTAGTTTAACATATTATCAGAGAAACGGTTTGTTTTATCCATTTTAACGAAACTAAGTTTAAAATGTTTTTCATAGTAATGACAATGCAATTGCCATTCTCACTTATTTATATAAGGAAATTCATATTTATAAGGATAGATTGTTAAAAAGGCATCACTGTTTTTCATTTCTCTTTCTCCCGGTTTTTTAATCTGTATTCATCTTGTTCTTTGCTGTATTTTATCATGTCTTCCACATTATCAATTTCCGGTGAGTTTGTAACTGCTTTCCAGTCGAAATCCTTGTCAAACGGGTCCAGAGCTTTTTGTGGGTCAAATACTCTCTTATCAACCGGAAGCGCATTGTATGGAGTAAAGTCTGGATTATCAGTAAAGAAGTCTGCCAGGTCATTTGCAGCAGCATCATATTGATTCAGGTATGGCAATCCCAGTATATTCCAGAATGTTTTGAATATACTGCCGAAGCTGTAATGTACATGACTTGCATAATTCCGTTTCACATAAGGTGAAATAACCATTAGAATGCTTCTGTGAGCATCAATATGATCTACTCCGTTTTGAGCATCGTCTTCAGTTATTACTATCATCATGTTTTTCCAGTAAGGAGTTCTGGATAAAAATTCGACTATTCTTCCTACAGCCAGATCATTGTCGGCCATATAACTTTCTCTGAACGGATATCCGGCTTCTGGTCTGTCGTTTGCTCCATGGTCATTCGGTATAATTACGGTTATGAGTGAGGGCATAGAGTCGGTTTCGGTTATCCATTTTTTATTAAATTCTTCTATGAACCTGTCGATGCGGAATTGATCCGGAATGGCAGTGTTGTATGTAGGATACATTGTCGAAGTTCTTGATTTGAGAGGTTGTGGTACCGGATAGTTTATATATTGTCTGATACCGGTGTCGGTAAAACGTTTTCGGTATATCGCCGGTTCAAACATTATGCTGAATCCGAAATTGTAAAAATTGATACCGTTGCGTTCGAGGTGATCCCACATTGACCCGGCTTCGTTATAGTCTTCCGGGTAAACGGCTCCGGCAGCTCCTGTCATGGCAAAAACACCAGGAGCTTTTGAGTTGTTTTTATACTTCCTGTTGTCTCCGTAATTGGCCGATGTTGTAGTTTCGCACCATTCATTGGGATATGTGTTTACAAGCCACCGGTGACCGTCGGCCGAAACATCTGAATCGACGTAAAAATTATCAGCAAAAGCAAAAGTTCCGGCCAGAGCAAGGTGGTTAGGCATTACTGTTACATTGGTTACCGATTCGGTTTTTTTATGATTAATAAAAGACACATTGTATCCGTACCTTGCCAGTTCCGGATCGCCATTTCCCTTTTCTAATTGTCCAAGGATTTCGTCATAGGTCCTGTTTTCTTTCGAAATAAAGACTATATGTTTTATCGGACTCTCTTTTTCACCGGGATATAATGGTATTGGATTGTTTTTGCGAGAAAGGAATGATGGGTCATTTGTTCTGCGGAACCTGTAATTGTTTGCAATGGTTTTTTGGGTAAGTTCCTTTAGCTTAATGTCATCAGGGATGGATATTATCTGTACGTTCCCCTTCATTAATGCCCCTATATAGCTGCCTTCAGGGCCGCATTTGAAGTTTTTACCACCATTGGGTCCGCTACCGTATCCTTTAGCATTGGTTACAATTAATTTTTTTCCATCATTGGTTACTTTTATTTTAGCAGGAAACCATCCTGCAGGAATATGTCCCAGAACTTTAAAATTCTCAGCATCAATTACAGCAATTGCATTTATTCCCGATTCTGCAACATAAAGACGTTTCTGGTCAGGACTCACTGCAACGCCGAATGGAATTACTCCTCTGAAGTGTTTCATGCGTTTGTCCAGAACAAGTGGTATTGTGGCGATAACGGTATCTTTTTCGTAGGAGATAACTGAGATGTTGTCATTGTTTCCGTTGCTTACAAACACGTATTTGTCAGTTGCTGCAATAGAGTTCGGACTGGAGCCTCCGATTGCAGGAATGTCTTCTACCATTGCTCCAACCAGGTGCCCTGTTTTTACTTTTGCCAGTGTTCTGTATTTTTCATCTGAAACATCAATTACAAATACTGAAAATGATTCCGGAACATTAGGGTCTCCTAATGGCGGTACGTAAATGGTATCATTATTTATCCCTTCTATCATTTCTTTAGAGCCGAATGCGTATACCGGCAGATTGACAGGTTTTATTTTTGCGTTTTTTTTATCCGACTGCCTGATTTTTGCATAACGAAACATTCCGACATTGGCTAAATAAGCTTTCTTTTCATCAGGTGAAAGGCAGATCCCAAAAGGATACCTGCCAACAGGAACAGAATATTTTAGCTTTTTATTTTTTGTGTCAATTACTACCATCCTGAACCCAATCTGATCTACGGCATAAAGTGTTTTTCCATCTTTTGTAAGGGTGAGGTCGCCAATGTAGCCATGAGTATAATCAACATTGTCAGAGGTATATGCACAGTCTATTTCTCCTAATTTATTGCCGGTAATAGCATCGAAAAGATAAATCTTGTTTTCCTGTCCGCCAGATACGTAAATAGTTTTGTTGTCGGGAGCTATGGCAAGTCCCATAAATACGGAGGCCAAAACGCCTTTGTCTGTCGAAGCACCCGGTGGCACCTGCTGTACTTTCGGGTTATCGGTTAATAAGTCTCTTAAGATAGTTATAGATAATGGTTTTATACCTGAATTGGCAGTTACTGCAATATTATTATCAGGACTTAAAGCCAAGCCGTAGGGGTGAGGAGCCGTTGTAATTGTTTTGCCATATGGAGTGATAAATCTGCCATTCGGGATAACTGTGATTCCGTTTGTGTCAATCTTTGTTAATTCTTTATATGCCGGAGCTGTTACTATCCATAAAGTATCATTTTGTTTACAGGAAAATAAAAAAAATATCAAGATAAGAGTATAAATATAGGCTGCTTTCATAATGGTGTATTTGTTAGTTAAGTTACAAAAATAAAAAGAAGGGAATTATGTATATAAATGTTTGCTTATTAAAATAAAAAATAATGATTTGCTCAAAAGTATTGAGTTATTATCGTGTCATACGATTATAATATTATATATGCTATATGGTAAATAGATAAGCTCTTTTCTCTGTTTTTACATTATAGATTCTTTCAGGTATTTTTCACAAAAAACGGATAAGCGGAAAATTATACAATTTTTGTGAAAAATTATAACATATCAGCAATACTTGTGTATTATGTTTGTATTGTTATAAAATGTAAAAACAGAGAAAGGGTTTTTAAAAGTGTTAATTTAAAAAGAATGAGTTATGAAAAGATTAAGTGAAATTTTAGTGATTTTGGCGTTTGTAATGGGATTATCAGCATTACAATCGTGCAGTAATTTAGATGACGACACCGTTAAGGATGATACTGTTGTTAAAACGGATGCTACAGATTATGCCAACCTTATTGGCGCATATACTTTAAGTGATGTTGATGAGGCTCTTTCAACCGATGAATCGGGTGAACTTACCGAAGAGGTTTTGAAGTCTACTGATACCAGATGTTTTACGATAACCATTGAGCCGAATGATGATGGTCTTTTCTGGCCGCGTAGCTGGACTGTAGACTTTGGAGATAGCAGCTGTGTGTGTGCCTGTGGTCATACCCGTACAGGAAAGATTCATGTTACACTGTCTGACTTTTGGAGAAATGAAGGTTCTTTAAGGGAAATGACTTTTGATAACTTCTATTTCGATGGAAATAAAATTGAAGGTGTTAAAACAATTCTTAATACCGGCCTTAATGATGCAGGTAACATGACATTTCTTAAAAAACTTACTGATGGTAAAGTTACTTATGCCGATGGTACATCAATGACCTGGAATTGTGAGAAAGTGGCAGAACTGATTGAAGGAGGTGATACCTTCTTGTTTGCTGACGATGTATGGTCGGTAACCGGTGGAGGTTCTGGAGTTGATATTGATGGAAATAATTTTACACTTACAATTACCGAACCGTTGATTTATAAAAACGGATGTTTCTATCCTGTTAGTGGTATAGTAACCATTGAAACAGAAGGAGCAGAAACTAAAACTATTGATTACGGTGATGGTGAATGTGATAACTTAATAACAGTTACTGTAGGTGATGTAACTGAAGAAGTAGAGCTGTAGTTTTGCATTGAGTGTTAATAAGAAAGGGGCAACTAACGAGTTGTCCCTTTTTTTATGCTTTAATGTAATTTTATGTGATGTGAATTAAAAAAATCTACATGGCCGGTTTTTGCAGAAACTTTTTGGTCAGAAAGTTTGCCGGTATATAAATCTCATATCTTAATGTTGTTGCAATAAACCTGCTGTAAAAATCCGATAGTTACGATTTGGCAATTGTTTCTTTGTCCGGCTGAGACCGATATACAATAGTCTGCCGCTAAACTGAATGCAAAAATACCTGATAATTGAATGTATAAGGTATAAAAAGACTAAAGGTATGCCATAACAGAAGTGTTAAGCCCGCTTTATGCTTAAAAGGTTTGTTTATACTAGTTACTATGCCCTGTAAAAAAGGGGCTTGTAAAAATTTATTCGATACGGTATCCAGGAGTGCTGGTTTGATTTGCGATTGCCATAAAAAGAGGCTGTCCAAAAAGAATAAATACACTGTTATTACATGAAGGAACAGGTATTTCCGTATAAAGAAATTAAATCAGTACAAGTGGGGTGTGAAACTCTCTGTTTGCACCGTAATTTAACAGGCCCGCTTTAACAAAATAGTCGGATTTGTATGGCAGGCTTTTCATTCAGGATAATAACTTTTTGGACAGCCTATTGTGTGTTGTTTAAAAAATGTTATCTGATTTGTCCCGGATTATATTCCCAATATTTTAGCATTTACGTGAAATACATATTCAGCTTTGATTTCTATGTCTTGTGTGAGTATTTCATCAGTTGTGGTTTTTACTCTCAGTTGAAATTCATCAGCATAAATAAAATCTTTTATGTTGGTGTTTTCTACATCAAGCAAGAGTTCTGTTTGACCTTCGGGAATGTTATCTATTGAGGCAATCAATTCTTCATCAAGTCCGTCAGCATTTATATATAATTCCAGATTACTCAAAAAATCAAAATTCTCACCTTCGGGAGCAGTAATAATAAGCTTCATTTTCTTCAGAGTGATTTCATCAATAAGATTTTTAGCTGTATTATACCCTTCAAATGTTGATTCTGAATTTGTCTGAACCGGAGGAGTACTGATGTCAAATGGTACATTTATCGGAATAGCCGAGTCTACAGTAAATGTAGAATCGTAGCTCATGTCAAATTGAGTTAGTTCGTCCAGCACTTCACAAGAAACCGCAAGAATCGATAATGCGGCAACAATAATAAATAATTTTTTCATGGTGTTTTCCTTTTGTTTTATGTTATACTTAATAATTATTATAATCGTGTAAATAAATTTTATTTACGTGAAAATTCATATTTTGTTTCCCCTTGAAAAGAAATAAACGGTTTCTGCCTGATGTTTGAAATATTGTCAGAAAAACCGGTGGTTAGATAACAGTTAACTTTATGATTGGTTCAGTTTTTTAAATCTATTTAAATGTTTTCTATCTAAACCATAATTAATTTTAATTTAATCTAAATAATTTATAGTTTTGTGTGCCTTTTTGATGAAATAAAGTAATATGAACAGCAGGTTTGGTTGAACTTAAAGAGTTGGAACTTGTTAGTATGATACATAAAGAGGATTAAATATGACAGATGATAAAAATAAAATACTGGATGATGTAACCGGAGGAGAGTATAAGTACGGTTTTTATTCTGATATAGAAATGGATTATATTCCTAAGGGACTTAATGAAGATGTGGTTCGTCTGATATCGGAAAAGAAAAATGAGCCGGAATTTATGCTTGAGTTTCGCCTTAAGGCATACCGCCAATGGAAAAAGATGAAGATGCCCGACTGGCCTCATCTGAAAATACCTGAGATTGATTTTGATGACATTATTTATTATGCGGCACCTAAAAAGAAACCTGAACTGAAAAGTCTAGATGAAGTAGATCCGGAACTTAAAGCGACTTTCGATAAGCTGGGAATACCTCTTGACGAACAGAAGGTTCTTGCAGGTGTGGCTGTTGATGCAGTAATGGACAGTGTTTCTGTGAAGACTACATTTAAAGAAACACTGGCAGAAAAAGGTATTATTTTTTGTTCAATAAGTGAGGCCATTCAGGAATATCCCGATCTTGTGAAAAAATATCTTGGATCGGTTGTTTCATATGCTGATAATTATTTTGCAGCATTGAACTCTGCCGTGTTTAGCGACGGTTCGTTTGTGTACATACCGAAGGGAGTCCGCTGTCCGATGGAACTATCTACATATTTCAGAATAAATGCAATAAATACCGGGCAGTTTGAGCGGACTTTGATTGTAGCCGACGACGATAGTTATGTTAGTTATCTTGAAGGTTGTACAGCCCCACAGCGCGATGAGAATCAACTTCATGCAGCCATTGTAGAAATAGTGGTTATGGAACGTGCCGAAGTGAAATATTCAACTGTTCAGAACTGGTATCCGGGCGATAAGGAAGGAAAAGGTGGCATATATAATTTTGTTACCAAAAGAGCTCTGTGTAAAGGTGACTATTCAAAAATATCATGGACTCAGGTTGAAACAGGCTCGGCAATAACCTGGAAATATCCGAGTTGTGTGCTTAAAGGTGATCATAGTGTGGGTGAATTTTATTCGGTAGCAGTAACCAATAATTATCAGCAGGCTGATACCGGAACAAAAATGATTCATCTTGGTAAAAATACCCGAAGTCTGATAGTGTCGAAAGGAGTATCGGCGGGTAAAAGCCAGAACAGTTACAGGGGATTGGTAAAAGTGGCTAAAAAAGCATCAAATGCCAGGAATTTTTCACAATGTGACTCTTTACTTTTAGGTGACAGGTGCGGGGCTCATACCTTCCCGTATATTGATGCTCATAACAACAGTGCTATTGTCGAGCATGAGGCAACAACGTCAAAAATCGGTGAAGATCAGATATTTTACTGTAATCAACGTGGAATTTCCACCGAGGATGCAGTCGGACTCATAGTTAATGGCTATGTAAAGGATGTTATAAATCAACTGCCTATGGAGTTTGCAGTTGAAGCTCAGAAACTATTGCAGATAAGTCTGGAAGGAAGTGTAGGGTGACGGGAGTAAATTGCTGTTGTGTTTAAGTTTTATTTGTAAAAAACAGATTGAGAATAAAGAAAAAATAAAAATAATTAACTACAGAATAAAATGTTAGAGATAAAGAATCTGCATGCAAGCATAGATGATAAGGAGATATTACGGGGAATAAACCTTAAAGTAAAGCCGGGAGAAATACATGCTATTATGGGACCGAACGGTTCCGGTAAAAGCACCCTAGCCTCCGTACTGACAGGAAATGAGAAATTTAAAGTTGTGGAAGGTGAAGTGTTGTTTAACGGAAAAAATCTGCTGGAACTTTCACCTGAAGACAGAGCCCGCGAAGGAATATTTCTGAGTTTTCAGTATCCTGTTGAGATACCGGGTGTGAGTATGGTGAATTTTATGCGTACTGCTCTTAATGAACACCGAAAGTATAAAGGGCTGGAACCGCTGTCGGCAAGTGAATTCCTGAAACTTATGCGCGAAAAGAAAAAACTTGTCGAAATAGACTCGAATCTTACAAATCGTTCGGTTAATGAAGGATTCTCGGGAGGAGAGAAGAAAAAGAATGAAATATTTCAGATGGCAATGTTGGAGCCTAAGCTTGCAATTCTTGACGAAACAGATTCTGGTCTTGATATTGATGCTTTGCGTATTGTGGCAAATGGGGTAAATAAATTAAAACGCCCCGATAATGCAGTGATTGTAATTACTCATTATCAGCGCCTTCTTGATTATATTGTTCCTGATTTTGTACATGTTTTATATCAGGGCAGGATAGTAAAATCTGCAGGTAAAGAGCTTGCCCTTGAGCTTGAAGAAAAGGGATATGACTGGATAAAAAAAGAGGTTGAAGAGTAAAGATGCTTGTGTGTGTCCGGTTTGTGGTTAGAAATAAACAGCTGAAAGTCTAGTGCTTAAGCTAAACGAAAAAAGATGAGCGTAACAAAAAGAATAGAAGAAGTAAAGGAAAACTATAAAGAGCTTTTTGAGGAAAACAGGAAGCTTATCGAAAGGCATTCACCTGATGTAATTAATAACGTCCGTAATGAGTGTTTTGAAAGTTTTGACCTGAAGGGAATTCCAGATGACAGGGATGAAGATTATAAGTATACAAATATACAGCCATTCCTGAAAGGAAGTTTTGACTTTAGTTTTGTCCATACGGATACCGATTCGCAACTGGAAGATTTTTTTAAATGCGAGGTAACTGCTCTTGAAACATATTCGGTATTTGTAATTAACGGATGGTACTCTGCAAAAAATAAGGTGGCAGAGTCTTTACCCGATGGTGTTTTTTTCGGAAGCCTGAAAGAGGGTGCTATAAAATATCCTGAAATCTTTGAAAAGTATTATAACAAAGCAGCCAGATTTGAACGTGACGGTTTTACCGCATTGAACGGGATGTTTGCTCAGGACGGGGTTTTTATTTATGTGCCCGATGGAGTGGTGCTTGACAAGCCGCTTCAGATAGTTAATATTCTGACCGGTGACAGCGATATTGCAGCATTTCAGCGAAATATGGTTATAGTGGAACAAAACAGTCAGGCGCGTATTCTGGTGTGTGACCACACCCTGACTCCGAGTAAATTCGTGATGAATAGTGTAACTGAAGTGTTTGCCGGTGAAAACGCTTTTATTGAGTATTATAACCAACAGAATCAGCATAATCTCACCACACAGGTGGCCGGGCTTTTTATTGAGCAAAAAGCATCATCGAATGTACTTACAAACAACATAACTCTTCATGCCGGAATCGCCCGGAACAATATATTTTACAAACTTAATGGCGAAAATGCAGAGAGTCATTTATACGGACTGTATCTGAGTGATAAAAATCAGCATGTTGATAATTTCACATTTATCGACCATGCCAAACCAAACTGTACAAGTTTCGAACTGTTTAAGGGGGTCCTTGATGACAGGGCAACTGGGGCCTTTACCGGAAGGGTGCTTGTACGGGAAGATTCTCAGAACACAAATGCATACCAATCGAATAATAACATTCTGCTTACAGATCTTGCAAGAATGAGTACCAGACCTCAGCTTGAGATATATGCCGATGATGTGAAGTGCAGCCATGGTGCAACCGTTGGCCAGCTTGATGATGAAGCTATGTTTTATCTGCGCTCACGTGGAATAAGCAAGGAAGAAGCCAGAGTATTGCTGATGTATGCATTTGCTTATGAGGTTATAGATAAAATAAAAGTGGAAGCCCTTAAAGAGCAGATACGTGAACTGGTAGAGAAACGTTTCAGAGGTGAACTTGACAAGTGTGACTTTTGTGTTGTTTGTGCCGAGCCCTCAAATTCGCTGAACTGTTTCTGATTAATAATTTTTTCTTATAAGAAAAACCGGATTATGAAAGATATAAACACTGCACGAACCGATTTCCCGATACTGGCAAGGGAAGTGAACGGTAAACCGCTGGTATATCTCGATAATGCCGCAACAATGCAAAAGCCGCAGGCGGTTATTGATGCTGTAAGCAGGGTTTATACTGATTACAACAGTAATATTCACAGAGGAACACATTTTTTAAGCAATGTATGTACCGGTGAGTTTGAGAATGCACGTGAGAAAATACAGAAATTTATAAATGCCCGGAACTCATACGAAATAATCTTTACCCGCGGAACCACAGAGGCGATAAACCTTGTGGCCAATACATTTGGAGACAACTTTCTATCGGAAGATGATGAAGTTATTGTTTCTGAACTGGAGCATCATTCCAACATCGTTCCATGGCAATTGCTTCGAGAAAGAAAAGGAATCAAGCTTAAAGTTATTCCTTTAAATGAAGATGGAGAGCTTGTACTAGATGAGTATTACGGCATGCTGAATGAAAAGACCAGGCTGGTTGCTGTTGCTCATGTTTCAAATGCGCTTGGTACTGTTAATCCCGTAAAAGAGATTATTGAGGCTGCACATAAAATGAATGCAAAAGTACTGATAGACGGAGCACAGGCAGTTCACCATTTTCCGGTGGACATGAGGGAACTTGATGCCGATTTTTATGTTTTTTCAGGCCATAAACTGTACGGTCCTACAGGAATAGGAGTTCTTTATGGTAAAGAAGAGTTGCTGAATAAAATGCCTCCCTGGCATGGTGGTGGTGAAATGATAAAAAATGTGACTTTTGAGAAGACCACTTACAATGAACTTCCATTCAGATTTGAGGCGGGTACGCCTGATTACGCAGGAGCAATAGGCCTTGGTGCTGCAGTTGATTATCTTTCTTCCTATAGTTGGGAGGATATTGTGGGTTATGAAAAAGAACTGCTTGATTATGCAACCGAAAAATTGTCTGCAATTGATGGCCTTAAGATATACGGAACAGCAGAAAAAAAGTCGGGTGTGGTATCGTTCCTTGTAGGGAAAATACATCCTTATGATATGGGTGTGATGTTGGATAAACTCGGAATCGCTGTGCGAACCGGACATCATTGTGCCCAGCCGGTGATGGACAGATACGGAATTCCCGGAACGGTTAGAGCTTCATTCGCTATATATAATACAAAAGAGGAGGTGGATAAACTGGTTGACGGAATTGAAAAGGTAAAAAAGATATTTGGATAATAGAATAAATACAAGGAAAAATGACCATCAACGAAAAACAGGACGAGATAATCGAAGAATTTTCAGTTTTTGACGACTGGATGGACAAATATGCTTATCTGATCGAAATTGGCAATAGCCTGGAAGGCTTCGATGAGAAAAACCGGGTTGAGCAAAACCTGATAGAAGGTTGTCAGTCGAGAGTGTGGTTAAGTGCAGAAATGAAAGACGGTAAGGTTTATTACACTGCCGACAGTGATGCTATAATTACAAAAGGAATTGTAGCTTTGCTTATCAGGGTTTTGTCGGGGCATACTCCCGATGAAATACTTAATAGTGAGCTTTATTTCATTGAGAAAATAGGATTGAAGGAGCATTTATCGCCAACTCGTTCCAACGGCCTTGTTTCAATGATAAAACAGATGAGAATGTATGCGTTGGCGTTTAAGCATAAATTGAATGGGTGAAAAACTGATGTGTCACTGATTTGTTTTACAGCGGATGCATTAGCTTATTTAAATTTTAAATGTTTGAAACAGAAAAATATAGTGTTATGGCTGAAGAGTTTTTACAAATGGAAAGCAAGGTCATTGAAGCCCTTAAAACGGTATATGACCCTGAGATTCCGGTTAATGTTTATGATCTTGGACTGATTTATGAGATAAATGCTGACGAGGAGAAAAAAAAGGTGCGAATAGTTATGACACTTACTGCGCCTAACTGTCCTGTGGCCGATTCGCTTGTTGAAGAGGTGCATGATAAGGTTAAAGCTATTGATGGTGTCGAGGATGTTGAAGTTAATCTGACATTCGATCCGCCGTGGTCACGCGATATGATGAGCGAAGAGGCAATGCTTGAGCTGGGCTTTTTGTAGAAAATGAAAAAACGGAATAAAACGTCGTTGTTGCCATGTGCAGCTTCGGCGTTTTTTTTAGTAACAATATTTCGGATTAATCGATGGGGATTTAGAATTGTTTTACAATTATAATGATCCTTTTAGATTTAAAAATCAAAAAAGAAATAACTCAGACCTCCCTGACAAGAAGAAAGTCAGGGGCTTTGGGATGGAGTATCGCTATTTTATTTTCAAGAAACTATTTGTCAGTTAATTCGGGATTATAAAATGATTATTAAGTTTGTATTACTTAAAAATTTAAACGTTACATCATAAAATTAACACAAATACATATTACAAATATTACTGAAAAAGCTCTTGAACTCGGATTTGCCGATATAGGCTTTGCCAAAGCGGAATACCTGCAGAAGGAAGAACAACATCTGAGAGGTTGGCTTGCAAACGGTTATAATGCAGGAATGGCATACATGGAGAACTATCAGGAAAAACGTGTGGATCCTGGAAAACTCGTTCCCGGAACCAAAACGGTTGTTTCCGTTCTTTTGAATTATTATCCGGAAGAAATACAGAGACATAAAGATACACCGGTAATTTCAAAATATGCTTACGGGCGTGACTACCATTTTACGGTAAGAGAAAAATTGAAAGAGCTTTTCGGATTTATTAAAAAAAATATTTATCCTGAACTGGAAGGTCGTTGGTTTACCGATTCTGCTCCTGTTCTTGATCGTGTGTGGGCAGTCAGAGCAGGGCTTGGCTGGATTGGTAAAAACGGAAACCTGATAAGTAAAAAGTGGGGGTCGTTTGTTTTTATTGGTGAGTTAATGCTTAATGTTGAAATTGATGATGAGCCGCCGGAAATTAAAAATGCATGCGGAAATTGTACCCGGTGTATTGATGCTTGTCCTACCGGGGCAATTGTAAAACCTGGAGTAATTGATGGCGGAAGGTGTATATCGTATCTCACAATTGAGCATAAAGGCAATATTCCAGAAGAGTTTAATGGTAAATTCAGAAACCGTGTTTTCGGTTGCGATATATGTCAGGATGTATGTCCGTGGAATAGTAAGCTTACTTCTACAACGGAACCTGATTTTAAACCTTCGGAACGATTTTTAAATCTTACTTCGGAACAAATGATGGAAATGAGAGAGTCAGATTTTAATGAAATGTTTCATGAATCCCCCCTTAAACGTACGGGGTACAATGGATTCAGGAGAAATATTTTATTTCTTAAAAAAAATTAAGGTTTTATTCTGTGTTAAAATTATAAGTTATTGTAGATTAGCACTGTGGGGATTTGTGAAAAAGTATGGTCAGAGGGGTTCAAAGTGGCTGTATCCTTTTATTTTAGGTGTTTCTGAAACTTTTTCATAAGCCTCTCGTATTAATAAATCCGCAAGTGCATAATTATAATTTGTAATCAGATTATGGCAAGGACGAAATATATTTACGATCCCGAATCGTTAACATATATACAAATAGAAGTTACATTAAAGGACAGAATCAAAAAGATACTTCCTTATGTGTTTACAGGTATGGTAATGGGGATTGCAGCATATGTATTTATCGCTGTGGAATACTATACTCCAAAAGAGAAACTTCAGGCAAAAAAAATAAAAGTTCTTGAAGAGAACCAGAAAATACTTAATGAAAGAATTGAGGAGGCAGGCAAAACCCTAAATACACTTATTGCCTATGACGATAGTGTATACAGAACCGTGCTAGGAGCAAAACCTCTTCCTAAAGAGGTAAGAATGGCAGGTACCGGTGGTATCAATAAATATGAAACTCTGGAAAAAGAAGGCGGACTGGAGAATGTTATAGAATCATTTAAGAGTATAGATAAACTTATGGCAAAAATGGAGGTGCAGAAAAGCTCCTATCATAATTTGATGGAAGAAGCAAAAATGAATGTGCATCGTCTGCAACACCTGCCTGCCATCATTCCAATAGCTAATTGGGACCTGAAGCGAATAGGTTCCGGATTCGGAATGAGATATCATCCTATACTTCACAGATACAGAATGCATGAGGGAATTGACTTTATTGCTCCTACCGGAACGTCAGTTTTTGCATCAGCCGATGGTGTTGTAAGATCGGTCAGACGTTCTGACAGCTTTGGTAAAGTTATTGAAATTGATCATGGTTACGGAATTGTAACTCTTTATGCTCATCTGAGTAAAATAAAGGTTAAGCGAGGACAAAAAGTTGTGAGAGGAGAGATAATCGGATTGACCGGAAACACCGGTTTGTCATTGGGACCTCATCTTCATTATGAAGTTCATGTCAGAAACAGAGAGGTTGATCCGGTCAGTTATTTCTTCAAGGATCTTACTGCAGAAGAATATGAGCAGGTAGTTGCAAGAGCTCAAAGTTATCAGAGAACTATGGAATAAAGAGATAAAACATACAGGAAAGAGGAGGCTGTACAAAAAGTTATGGTGCCGGTTATGGTGAATTAATACTTTTTATACAGCCTCTTTTCCGTTTAAGATCTTGATACCTGAAAACCTGTTCTGCTAAGGCTTACTTTTACAAATCTGGCTTTGTTGTTAGGAGGTTCAGCTGTTAGTATGCTTGTAATTCTGCTGACAGCATCGGTGTCTTTTGCATTAATCAGCATATATCCGCCTCCGCCGGCGCCGAGAAGTTTAAGTCCGTTGGTATAATCGCTTATTTTGTCAATTATTTTTTGAACATCGGGAGTGTTTGTGCCGGGGTCCAACCGTTTGTTTAATTCCCATGAGCGTGCTATCATTTTACCTGTCATTTCATAGTTGTATTTCTGAATGTAATCGGCCGAATCATAGGCATGTTGCTTTATTTCATCTATTAGTCGTAACCTGTAACCTTCATTCAGGAACATTCCTTTTACTATGTCGGCAAGAATATTTTTTGCAACACGTGTTATTCCTGTATAATACAGGAGCCAGTTGTCTTTGAATGCAGCGTCGGTGAAAAGGTTGTCGGGCAGCCAGCGAATATTCATTTTTTCCTGTGTGCCCGGTTCTGATTCAAGAAGTTTTATTCCTGGTAATATTCCTCCGTACTGATCCTGCCAGCCTCCTCCGGTAGTAAGTAACTGTTCAAGTATCAGAGTTCTGTGGCTTATATCCTGATGAGACCATCTCAGATTGCAGAAGTCGGATAAAGCTCCAAGCACTGTTGCTGCAAGTATTGAACTTGTGCCCAGCCCCGAACCTTTAGGAATTGCGGCAAGAAGCGATATCTCGAAACCTCCTCCGAAATCTCTTAGTTGTTCCTGTAGTGAGTTGAATTTAAGTCCGCAAAAGTCAGGGTGAAAACCGGCAAGACAAAGTGCTGCTCTGGGAATGCTGAATGCAGAGCCTACTATATTCATGTTTGTCAGTTCTTCGTATGTGGTAATCTCTTCGAATACCCCGTTGTCGATGGATCTTAGTGTGATTTTTGGTTCGGAAGAAAGCCTAATGAACACCTGCATGGGAGGCTGGCCGTTAAGGTCTGCTGCAAGATTCAGAACCGTACCTCCGCTTTGAATGCAATAAGGTGGTGTGTCAGACCAACCACCGGCTATATCGAGCCGGGCAGGACTACGGCCCCAGACAATCTGATCAGGAAAAACATCAAGTTCCGGAATCGCATTGTGGTCTATCGAATCTACAATGCTTTCACGTAAAATACTGAATGCTTTTTGTTCTTCAATAGTGCCATTGTTGTTTTTTAGTTTTTTTACTTCCGACCTGAACATGTAATCACGGAATCTCAGAGTAGCAGGTTCGTTTTCAGGTAAAACCGGAGGTAACTCTATTTTCCCTTTTACAAACTCTTTTGCTGCATGTTTTAAATCTATCTGATAGAAAACGCTCTTTTTGTAATTTACCGATAGGATTTTCAAGTCCTGGTACAGAAGTTTTTTTCTTTCTTTTACCAATTGTTCCAGGTCAGCTTTTGCTGAAATTTCTTCGGCGGAAAGTTTTGTTGTCTTATTCCAAAGACCGGAATATTGTCCGTTGTCATCGTTTCCATACATCATCCAGTTTATCAGTCCGGAAATATCAGCCGAGATGTCAACTAATGGAAAGATTCTGGCTTTCTGAATGTCTGTATCTTTATTTAGCGAACTGTTATCGTAAGTAAGGTTGCGGTTATTTAACCATTCTGAAAAAGGATTGCCCATCCATACTGTGTTTTTATCTGTCAGTGAACCGGAAAAGCGGTCGTTGATTCCGTAAGGGCGAATGCATAGCTTATTCTCGACCGGAACAATATCGATACACATCTCCGGTTTAAGTTTGATGTTCCAGTCGTTTTCCGGTATGCCGGTAATGATATGATTGTTGGTCAGTGTCCAGTTTTTATTTATGTTGCTGTTTTCAATCCATATGTTGTGATGAGTATTATTCCATTTTATTGAGGTCTTTGCATTTTGCACAAATATCGAAGGGTGCGGTTTTACTCTGTGGTGCCAGATGTTTCTTTGATCCAGTACACGGTTTTGTATCTTTTCCGTTGATGATATTAATTCTTTGCTCGTCCCGTAGTGATAAAATTCTCCTTTATCAAGAGGTACCACAGCCACGGAAAGTGAAGATATATCATTGTCGTTTTCTGCAGGGTTGTCACCCAGTGATGTGCCGAAAGAGCTGTACAGGTCATAAAAACCGGGAGTTGAGTTTTTGAAATCCTTACCGGTCCAACCGCTTTTCTGCATCAGTAGCTTTACCGCTTTGTCGCTTAACAGCCATATTCCGATATCCATCATAAAAAGATGGCTGGCAGCAAGTTCTTCAATTTTGGAATGTGAGGGTTTCTGAAGCATGAAGTCAAGACGGTTAGGATTGCTCCGGGGAGTGAAAAACACACCGTGGCGTGCTGCAAGGTGCGGATCTACCCATATTCCGAAACAAACAACATCGGCCTCAGGAATTTCTGATGGTAAAACAGGAGTGTAAATAAATACATCTCCGCTTGCTATCAGAGTGTTGTTGGCCGATTTTTCCATTATTTTCTCATAAAGGGGAATCTGCAGATCAAGAAGAGTCTGATCAATTTTCTGTCCTCTGCTCCAACGGAAAACAGGTATAGGGGTTAAAATTTTACCCGATGGGGCATAAGCAGGCAAACGTCTGCTTTGTCCTCCGGCATGAATTATTATTTTTTTATCCTTGCTCAGGAATGTGTCGAGGTCATTGGCGTTGTCAAGTTTTAGATTTTCTGCAATCAGAAAGGCTGTTCCTCCACCTGAACCGATTTTTGTGCCCGGAGGATCTGATGCCACGAACCAGTCTGATTCTTCTTTTTCCGTGATTTTATGAAAGCTGCTGACCAGGTTCTCCGGAAGTGATAATAAATATTGCATAGTAATTTATTTTTACGTCGCTAAATTAACCAAAAACAATAAATTAATTCTATATAAATACGGAAACGCAGATGAACTGTTTTGTTGGTTCTGTATTTTACGGTTATGTCCGGAAGTCTGTCTAACCTCTTCGGTTTAAGCGAGAGTGTGTCTGTTTTTTATGTCCTGAGATTTTTTTTCATCCATGATTTTTGTTCATTCACAAGGGTGAAATATGAACTTATGTAATACTGTTCAGAACATTTGGTCAGCAAATTGATGAAATATACTTTTACTATTGGAAAACAACCGGGGCCTTCCTGGATTTTATTAACAACAAACTATTTTTGTTATGGTACTCGATATAGTATTGGCCATTGGGGAGATACGTATGCACAAAAGTGTGAAGTCTATTAATTTTCCGAAAATTAATGAACTTCTTATAACTTTTAAAGATACCTATGCAGACCTTGTTATACCTCTGACTCCTGACATGGATAACGGGTTGATAACAGGTATCTTTTATGAATACATAAACTCCGCAAGCAGCCGCCTGCAGATTGCATGACTAATTAAATCCGGTTTTTCAGAATTGGCTTTGGGGACATTTTGTTGTTAATTTATTTTCCATTTTTTTATATTCCTTTCTTAAATTCAGACATTACCTGACATACAGGTATTATCCATTGTTTAATTACCGTATATTTAATTTGTTTCCGGTAACGGTTTTAGGCTTTATATTTCCTATTTTTGTTATAAAGCAATTTTAAGGTAATGTTACAATCCGATATTATAGAAAAACTAAAGGCAGAAATTAAAGGCGGGATTCATACCGATAATATTTATCGTACCGTATATTCTACCGATGCTTCTGCTTATTCAGAGCGTCCTTTAGGTGTTGTTTATCCCCGTGACAAAGAAGATGTGAGGAAAATAATTCTGTTTTGTAATCAGAATAAGATACCGATTATCCCGCGTGCAGCCGGAACATCACTGGCAGGTCAGGTTGTAGGCAACGGTTTGGTGGTTGATGTAAGCAGGCATATGAACTCTGTTATTGAGGTTAATGAGAGTGAAAAATGGGTGAAGGTGCAGCCGGGTGTGGTGCTTGATGAACTTAACGGTTTTCTTAAACCGTACGGATTGTTTTTTGGTCCGGAAACTTCAACATCGAACAGGTGTAATATTGGCGGTATGGTAGGAAACAACTCTTGTGGAACTCATTCAATAGTATATGGCAGTACCCGAGATCATACCCTTGAGGTGAAAGGTTTTTTGAGTAATGGTGATGAGGTTGTTTTTAATAATCTGACATCAGCTGAGTTTAAAGATAAGTGTAAAGAGAATTCGCTTGAAGGAGATATTTACAGAAAGATAAATGAAATATTATCGTCTGAAAAAAACAGAAAGGAGATTGAAAAAGAGTTTCCACATAAAAATATTCATCGTCGGAATACGGGATATGCCCTTGACCTTTTAATGGATTCTGACCCGTTTTGCGGTAATGGTTCTTCGTTTAATATGTGTAAACTTCTGGCCGGCTCAGAGGGAACTCTGTTTTTTTCAACTGAAATAAAACTCAACCTTGTGCCGCTTCCTCCGAAAGAAAAAGGACTTGTTTGTGTTCACCTGAATTCTCTTGAAGATGCTTTTAAAGCAAACCTGATAGCTTTGAAATTTAATCCGGCGGCAGTTGAACTTATGGATAAAACCATAATGGATCTGACAAAGGATAATATAACTCAGCGTAAAAACAGGTTCTTTGTTCAAGGCGACCCTGCAGCATTATTGTTAGTGGAGTTATTTAGTGACTCGAAGGAGGAAATTGAGCATAGAGCTGCACAAATGGAAAGTGCAATGCGGGCTGAAGGGTATGGATATGCTTATCCTGTTTTGTTCGGAAAGGATATTGGCAAAGTGTGGGCTTTAAGAAAAGCCGGATTAGGGGTGTTATCGAATATGCCTGGAGATGATTTACCCGTTCCTGTGATTGAAGATACTGCCGTGCGGCCGGAAGATGTTCCTGATTATATGGCTGATGTAAAAGTAATGCTGGATAAATATGGAAAAGAGTGTGTTTACTATGCTCATATAGGAAGCGGGGAACTGCATTTACGTCCGGTTCTTAATATGAAAATACCTGAGGATGTAAAGATGTTTCATGATATTGCAGAAGATACAGCTGCAATAGTGAAAAAATATAAAGGCTCTTTTAGCGGTGAGCATGGCGATGGTCGTCTGCGAGGAGAATTTATTCCGTTTTTGGTTGGAGAACATAACTATTCTTTATTTAAGGAAATAAAAAAGGTCTTCGATCCTCACAATATCTTTAATCCTGGTAAGATTACCGATACTCCTTCGATGAATACATCCTTGAGGTATAAAGAAAGTATGTCGGAAGTAATAAAAACTCCTGTTTATGACTGGTCAGAGACCCTCGGTGTGGTCAGGGCTGCAGAGAGGTGTAATGGTTCGGGTGATTGCCGTAAGAGTCACCTGATAGGCGGAACAATGTGTCCGAGTTATATGGGCACACGAGATGAAAAAAACACTACCAGAGCACGGGCAAATATGTTGAGGGAATTTTTTAACGGTTCAATTACTGCAGATAAACTGGGATTTGATGAGGTTAAAGAGGTGTTGGATTTGTGCCTGTCGTGTAAAGCATGTAAGTCGGAATGTCCGTCAAGTGTGGATATGACCAAGCTGAAAGCCGAGTTTCTGAATCTTTACCATTCGAAGTTTGGTGTTCCGTTCAGATCGAAAGTTATTGGTGCTTTGCCAATGCTGAACAGAACAGCAATGATGGCTCCCCGGTTAGCAAATGCCGTATTCAGGAATAAATTGCTGCGAAAGCTTCTTGCATCCATTATTGGGTTTGCCCCGCAAAGAGAGTTGCCTTTGCTTGGTAAAACAACTTTTACCCATTGGTATAAAAAACATAAAAAGCATGTTGAAAACGGAAGGACTGTTTATCTTTTTGCTGATGAATTTACAGAATATAATGATTCTCATTTAGGAATAAAAACGCTACTATTGCTCGAAAAACTGGGGTATAATGTCATTGTGCCGAAACTGAAACAGAGTGGCAGAATTTATTTGTCGAAAGGATTGGTGAAAAAGGCTAAGAAAATAATAAATGAAAATATTTTTTTACTTAAAGATGTTATAAATGATGATACTCCGCTTATCGGAATAGAACCTTCCGCGATTCTTACTTTTAGAGATGAATATCCTGACCTGGCAGACTCACTACTGAAAGAAGCTGCAGATTTGATTGCCCGTAATACATATACTATTGAGGAGTTTTTAAATATAGAGAATGAAAATGGTAACATCGACAACTCTTTGTTTACGCATGAGAATAAAAGGGTGAAATTTCACGGGCATTGCTATCAGAAATCTTTATCAGAAACATCATATACAAAAAATATACTCGAGATTCCGGAAAATTATACGGCAGAAGAAATACCTTCCGGTTGTTGTGGTATGGCAGGCGCTTTCGGTTACGAAAAAGAACATTACGATTTGTCGATGAAAGTGGGAGAACTTGTACTTTTCCCTGAAGTAAGAAAAACAGATGAGGAAACTGGAATTGTTGCTTCAGGAACCTCATGCCGTCATCATATAAAACATGGTACAGACAGAGATGCTGTTCATCCTGTTGAGGTGTTGTTTGAAGCTCTGTTGTAGAGCTTCGTTATTAAAAATAATAGTTGTGTTTATCACTCCTTGAAATTTAGAAGAAATAAGATTAACTTACAATTTTTGATACCTGCACTTGTGTATATGTGCTGATTAAAGTCATGATATGCTGTAAAACATTTTTGCTGGTGGTGTAAGTGTCAGAAATACAGGTTGAAATGATTTTCAGAAAAATGTATCAAAAGAGCTTATAAATTATAATCACATATTTAAAAATATCTATTTTTGAAACATCAGTTTTAAAATTAGTTATTATATCTTTTTTAATTCAAATACAATGGATGTCAATATCAAAGAGTTCATGGAAAGTGTCAGGATGAAGAATCCCGGCGAAGATGAGTTTTTACAAGCCGTAGAAGAGGTTGTGGAAACCGTATGGGATTTTTATCAGCAAAATCCTCACTATAAAAAAGCTAAGATACTTGAAAGAATGACCGAACCGGAACGGGTCATAATGTTTCGTGTTCCCTGGATTGACGATAACGGAGAGGTTCAGGTAAACAGAGGTTATCGTATCGAGTTCAATTCGGCTCTTGGTCCTTACAAGGGCGGACTCAGGTTTCACCCTAGTGTAACTTTGAGTGGTCTTAAGTTCCTCGGATTTGAGCAGACTTTTAAGAACAGTCTGACATCGCTTCCTATGGGAGGTGGGAAAGGCGGTTCTGATTTCAATCCTAAGGGAAAGTCCGATACCGAGATAATGCGTTTTTGTCAGGCATTTATGAGTGAACTTTTCCGACACATAGGTCCCAATACCGACGTTCCTGCAGGAGATATAGGTGTTGGCGGCCGGGAGATTGGTTATCTTTTTGGCCAGTATAAAAAACTTAAGAACGAGTTTACAGGAGTGCTTACCGGTAAAGGGCTGGAGTATGGAGGAAGTCTTATTCGTCCTGAGGCTACCGGATATGGTGCAATTTATTTTGTAAAAGAGATGCTTGCAACAAAAGGAGAAACCCTTGAAGGTAAGACAATCGCAGTTTCAGGTTTTGGTAATGTTGCCTGGGGTGCCGTGAAAAAAGCAGTTGAAATGGGTGCAAAAGTTGTAACCCTTTCCGGACCTGATGGGTATGTTTATGATCCTGATGGTATTTCAGGTGAGAAAATAGATTACATGCTTGAGCTGAGAGCCTCAAATATGGATGTGGTAGAACCGTATGTGGAGCGTTTCGGTGGTGAATTTCATCCGGGTAAAAAACCGTGGGAACAGAAAGTTGATATAGCAATTCCGTGCGCTATTCAGAATGAGCTGAATGAAGATGATGCCAAAACACTTATAGCAAACGGTTGTCAGCTTATTGCCGAAGCTTCAAATATGGGATGTACAGCCGAGGCCGCATTCCTTGCAAGCGATAAGATAATGTTTGCTCCGGGTAAAGCCGTAAATGCCGGCGGTGTAGCTGTGTCCGGACTTGAAATGTCTCAGAACAGTATGCGCCTTAACTGGCATGAGCAGGAAGTTGATGATCGTCTGAAGCATATCATGTCGAATATTCATGCTACGTGTGTTAAGTTTGGAACAGAAGCTGGAGGAAAAGTAAATTATATTAAAGGCGCAAATATCGGCGGTTTTGTTAAGGTTGCCGAGGCAATGATAGCTCAGGGCGTTGTCTGAAAAATGATAAATGTATTTACGGGGAATCCTGTCTTTTCAGACAGGTTCCCTGTTTTGTTTATGTATAAATTCATATATGTAAATACGTATATGAATCATTGCATTCATGTTTAGGGGAATATCAATAAAAAACAAAGATGATAGATACTCACTCACATATTTACCTTGAAGAGTTTGATAGCGACAGAAAAGAAATAATAAGCCGGGCAAAACAGGTAGGGGTGAAAAAAATACTGATGCCGAATATTGATTCGGGCAGCATTGAGAGAATGCTTAAAACAGAGCAGGAAAACAGCGAATACTGTTTTGCAATGATGGGGCTGCATCCTACTTCGGTGAATGAAGAGTTTGAAAAAGAACTGGATATTGTCAGTGATTGGTTTAAAAAAAGAAAATTCATAGCGCTGGGTGAGATTGGAATTGATTTGTATTGGGATAAGACATTTAAAGAGCAACAGATAAAGGTTTTTGAGGAACAGGTGAGAATGGCAAAAAAATATTCGGTTCCGGTAGTTGTTCACAGCCGGGACGCATTTCCCGAGGTTTTTTCTGTAATTGACAGGTTGTGGGATGAGAACCTGAAAGGGGTATTTCACAGCTTTACAGGAACGGAAGATGAGCTTTTTCATATTCTTGAATACGAAACTTTTTACCTGGGGCTGAACGGGGTATTGACCTTTAAAAACACAAACCTGAGAGAAGTTATAAAAAATACGTCACCGGAAAAGATATTGCTGGAAACAGATGCTCCTTATCTTACACCTGTTCCGTTCAGGGGAAAAAGAAATGAGCCGTCTTATGTGAAATATGTTTGCAATGTTCTGGCCGATGTGTTCGGGATAAGTGCAGATCGGGCTAATGACATTACAAGTGAGAATGCGAAAGCCCTTTTTTTTAACCAAAAATAACAGAAATGGCTGACAAAAGAATTCTTATCATTTATACTGGCGGAACTATTGGTATGGTAAATGATCCTGATACGAACTCACTTATACCATTTGATTTTAAAAATATATTAAAAAATGTTCCTGAATTAAGGAATTTCGATTTTCAGATTGACAGCCGATCGTTTAATCCGCCTATTGACTCATCCGATATTTATCCCGATATCTGGAAAAAACTGGTAACAATCATCGAAGAAAGTTATGATGTGTATGACGGATTTGTGATTTTGCACGGAACCGATACTATGGCGTATACTGCCAGTGCACTGAGCTTTATGCTTCATAATCTGTCCAAACCTGTAATACTTACCGGAAGCCAATTGCCGCTGGGAACTATCCGGACTGACGGTAAGGAAAACCTGATTACGGCCCTCGAAATAGCTGCAGCACAAAAGAACGGACAGGCATTGGTTCCCGAAGTCTGTATCTATTTTCAGGATAAATTGTTCAGAGGAAACCGTACAACAAAATACAATGCTGAAAACTTCAGGGCTTTCAGATCCGACAATTATCCTCCTCTTGCAGAGGCCGGAATTCATTTGAGGTATAATTATCCGTTTATTCGTTACACTCTTAAGCCCGGGGAGTTTGCAGTAAGTAAGGAGATGAATACAAATGTTGCATTGTTAAAACTTTTTCCGGGTATAAACAAAAGTGTTGTTGATGCGGTAATGAATCTGTCAGGAATTGAAGCTGTGGTGCTTGAGACATTTGGTTCAGGTAATGCTCCTACTTTTCAATGGTTTCTTGATTCGGTGGCTGATGCTCTTTCGAGGAATGTTCTTGTATTGAATGTGACTCAGTGTATTGCAGGAAGTGTTGATATGGAACGGTACGCCACCGGAGTTCATTTGTCAGAGCTGGGAGTGATTAGCGGTTACGATATTACTACCGAAAGTGCGGTTACAAAACTTATGTTTCTGTTAGCAAACAGTAAGAATAGAGAAGAGGTTAAAAAAAGTTTAAATATGTCGTTAAAAGGCGAAATAAGTATTTAGAAAGTTTGTAATTCCTAATTTTTTTGTAATTTGCAACCTCAAATTTTTATCAAAAGATGTGGTGTTTTTTTATATTTACCTATCTTTATGATTAAGAATAAAAGAAATAAGTTTATTTATTAATTAAAGATTGAATAGAAATCTAAATTTTTAACAGGTTATGAAAAAGCTATTTGCATTTTTAGCAGTATTTGGAATGCTTAGTATGGGAGCATTAACAATGTATGCTCAAGACGAGAGTCAAACGACAACTGAAGATTCAACGACTCAGGTTGCTGATGACACAACCGCTCCAGTAGCGGATCAGGCAACTGATGACACAGCCGCTCCGGCAGAGGAAGCTCCTGTTGGTATTCACAAACAGATAAAAGCAAAGTTTATCGAAGGTGGTGCCATGTTTATGAGCTTTGTATTGCTGGCTTTGATCTTTGGTCTTGCTATTTGTATTGAAAGGATCATTTATCTGAACCTTGCATCTACAAATACCAAAAAATTGCTTCAGAAAATTGAAGCTGCACTTGAAGAGGGTGGTGTTGAGGCAGCCAAGGATGTTTGCCGTAATACAAGAGGTCCTGTGGCTTCTATCTTCTATCAGGGACTTGATCGTTTCGACGAAGGAATTGAAGTTGTTGAAAAATCAGTTATCTCATATGGGTCAGTTCAAATGGGACTGCTTGAAAAAGGTTTAACCTGGATATCACTGTTTATCGCACTGGCTCCAATGTTAGGTTTTATGGGAACTGTAATCGGTATGATTGAGGCCTTCGATAACATTCAGGCAATGGGTACAATTTCAGCTGCTGCTGTAGCAGGTGGTATTAAAGTTGCCCTTATTACCACAGTATCTGGTTTGATTGTTGCAATTATTCTTCAGGTGTTCTATAACTATATCGTATCTAAGATTGATAGTATAGTAAATAGTATGGAAGATGCTTCAATTTCATTACTGGATATCCTGGTAAAATATAACACCAAAAAATAAAACAGAACAATGAGTAAAATAGCAAAATATTCAAGTTACGTACAATACCTGCTATTCGCCATTACATTGGTATATATGGCAATGTTTTACCTGGGCGATGTTAATGAAGACAGCGCATATCCTCATCCGGTAGCTACCGATGCATTTCTGAACTGGGGAATTATACTGTTTTTCATCACTGTGGTAATAACATTTCTTTTTGAGGTATACCATATCGTAATGAATCCGCGAAGTGCGGTTCGTACGCTTGCTTCACTGGGTATTATTCTGGTGATAGTATTGATTGCATATGCATTGGCTGATGATACACCACTTCATATCATTGGTTACAATGGACCGGACAACGTTCCTTCAATGTTGAAAATGTCAGGAACAATGTTGTACACTATGTACATTCTTTTTGGGATTACTCTCGTTGTAATTCTTTACACAGAGCTGTCCCGTGTATTTAAATAATAACTAAAGGAATCCTTTCAGGGTTACTAAAGAATATAAGTTTATGGCAAAAAGAGAATTACAAGAAGTAAATGCAGGATCAATGGCGGATATCGCCTTCCTTTTGCTTATCTTCTTTCTCATGACTACAACAATGGATTCCGATACGGGTCTTGCCCGGACATTGCCACCCATTGTTCCGGAAGATGAACCTCCACCACCGCCGATTAAGGAAAGAAACGTGTTTGCTGTTCTTTTGAATAGTCAGAACCAGTTATTGGTGGAAGGTGAACCGATGGATATTTCAGAGCTGAAAGATGCAGCTAAGGAATTTATCGAGAATCCGGAAAGAAAAGATAATCTTCCCGAATTTAAAGAAATTGAAGTTCCATTGCTTGGTACTGTTGAAGTTTCCAAAGGTGTTATCTCTTTACAGAGTGACCGTGGAACCGAATATCAGGCCTATCTGATGGTTCAGAATGAGCTTGCGAGAGCTTATAACGAACTGCGGCAGGAATTTGCAAGAAAGAAGTTCGGAAAAGATTATAAGGATTTGGATGAAGATGAGATGAAGGCAGTCCGTATGGTTTATCCGCAAAAGATATCAGAAGCTGAACCTAAAAACGTAGGAGGAAAATAATATGGCAAAGTTTAAAAAATCACGAAGAGGTGGTCAGCAGGCCATTAACACAGCTTCTTTGCCTGATATCGTTTTTATGTTGCTTTTCTTCTTCATGGTTAGTACAACTATGAAAGAGGTTGATTTGAAAGTGATGATTAAGCCTGCACAGGCAACCGAACTTGTTAAGCTGGAGAGAAAAGAGCTTGTTACATTTATTTATGTAGGTATTCCGAATAAAGCGTTTCAGTCTTTGTACGGAACAGAGCCCCGTATTCAGCTTAATGACCAGTTTGCTACTGTGGATGACATTCAGAGTTACATTGCTCAGGCTCGTGACAATATGAGGGAGAGTGATCAGGCTAAAATGATCGTTTCTATTAAAGCGGATAGAGAATGTCCTATGGGAATAATTACAGATATTAAACAGGCATTGCGAAAGGCTGCTGCTCTTAAAATTAACTACTCTGCAAATCAAAAGGCAGATAGTAATTAGAGATAATTACATAATAAATAAAAAAGGGTGCTTAACATAAGCACCCTTTTTTATTTTCCTGTCTTCTGTTTGTATGGTAATATTAAATAATAACATATTTGATTTTTCGGAAGATATTTGATAGAATTTATCCCGGAATGGTCATTAGAATTGTAAAACAATTCTAAATGCCCATCGATTAAGATATTCATCTGTTTCGTCTATCGCCAAAACAGTGAATCTCTAAATCGGGGTTAACCCGCATGGGGTCTTTAGTTCAGCGATTTCATCGCTTCCTAACGACCAATTTGGGTTTATACTGTTACCGGTAGTATAAAAAAACACGAGTCGAAAAGACCCGTGTTTTTTTGAAAAAGGAAATAAACCCAAATTAAATTTATATTGATTATTCGATATGGAGTTTCATTTGCTTTCGTTTCCTACTCTAATAGTGAAACTCCGTATCTGTTCAGAATTTTTTAATTCGGGATAAATATTAAACAGCACCCTGAGCTAACATTGCATCTGCCACTTTGACAAATCCACCTATGTTGGCTCCATCCATATAGTTTACAAAACCATTCTCTTTAGTTCCGTATTTAATACATGTTGCATGTATCTCTTTCATGATGTTGTGTAGTTTCTCATCTACTTCTTCACGGCTCCATGACAAACGAATGCTGTTTTGTGTCATTTCAAGGCCAGAAACAGCTACACCGCCTGCATTTGCTGCTTTACCAGGGCCATAAAGTATTTCATTCTTAAGGAAAACATCAATGGCATCAGGTGTTGATGGCATATTAGCTCCTTCTGAAACACAGAAGCATCCGTTATCAACGAGAGTTTTAGCATCGTTGCCGTCTATTTCGTTTTGAGTAGCACTTGGAAGAGCGATGTCTCCTTTTTCTCCCCAAGGACGTGCACCTTCAACGTATTTAACACCGTACTTATCTGCATATTCCTTTATACGCCCCCGCTTAATGTTTTTAAGGTACATTACCCACTCAAGTTTTTCATTGTCAATTCCGTCAGGGTCATAAATGTAACCTGAAGAGTCAGAGAGAGTAACAACTTTGCCTCCAAGTTCATTTACTTTTTCTACGGTGTATTGCGCAACGTTACCAGAACCAGATACAAGAACTGTTTTGCCTTCGAAACTTTCGCCTTTGGTTTTAAGCATTTCATTGGCAAAGTAAACATTTCCGTAACCGGTTGCTTCAGGTCTTATTAAACTTCCGCCCCAGTTAATGCCTTTGCCAGTAAGAACACCGGTGAATTCGTTTGCCAGTCTTTTGTATTGTCCGAACAAGTAACCTATTTCACGTCCTCCTACACCAATATCACCAGCAGGAACATCAGTGTTAGGCCCTATGTGACGGTAAAGTTCTGTCATGAAACTTTGGCAGAAGCGCATAACTTCATTGTCTGATTTACCTTTCGGGTCAAAGTCACTACCACCTTTTCCTCCACCCATAGGTAAAGTTGTAAGACTGTTTTTGAATACCTGTTCAAAAGCCAGGAATTTCAATATTCCAAGGTTTACGGTAGGATGGAAGCGTAAGCCTCCTTTGTATGGACCTATAGCTGAATTCATCTCAATCCTGAAACCTCTGTTGACCCGCATATTACCTTGATCGTCAAGCCATGGTACACGGAACATGATTACACGTTCTGGCTCAACTATACGTTCAAGAATTCCGGCTTTCTGGTATTTGGGATTTTCATTCAGAAAATCGGCCAGGGAAAGAATTACTTCATGTACAGCCTGATGAAATTCAGGTTCTGCCGGATTTTTGGCTTTCAACTCAGCCATGAATGCATCAACATTAATGAAGGGTGAGTGTGTCATAATTTTGGTATTTTAATAATTAATGTAAGTTTGACACACAAAAGGTATAAATATTATTTTTTATAAACTATGATTTTTTTGTGTTTTTTTTAAAACTGTAATAAATTGTAACAGACGGATGTCTGCCTTTTCTGATACTTGTTTTAATGTGTTGTTAATAAAAGCATACAGATGCTTACGAATTGTTATTTAAGGGGTCTTGATGGTTGAATATTTCAAGATTTTATCACCTTAAAAGTAAGAAAATGTATTTCTGTTTTATTTCTTCTTATATGCGAATATTACAGTTTAATAATCTAAGATTTATATGATATTAAAATGGTCCGGGTGCTGTTATTGTATCAGCTCTTAATGCTGCTCCAGGCATTTCACCCCACTTAAATCCTTCGAATAATCGTTTTCCGGTAATACGATCGAAATGGTCTGCAGTTAAACTGTCGGGGCAGGTATCACCTGTTTCAGCCTGCCATAGGGCCAGTATATGAGAAAGACTGTCTTTAATGCTTTTGTATTCAGGATTAAGGGCCAGATTGTGAAACTGAAACGGATCTTCTTTACAGTTAAACAATTCTTCTTCAGGCCTTGGTTTAATGAATATATCTTTTTGTTCGTTTTTTAGTTCATTATTTTTATATGCTTCATACAATTCATGCATTGAAGGGCTTACAACAGCATCTGCCGGTCCCCATGCATCAAACTGAGGTCTTTTATTTATTAGGTATAGCCATTGTTTTGTGTGTACCTGTCGTTCATAAGCTTCGTAGTCGTGCCAGTTATGTTCGGAAAATGTGTAATTTCTGAATTCCTGAGAAGGGTTATCAAACAGTTTGGTGAAACTTCTTCCCTGGAATGTTTTTCCCGGTTTAATTCCTGCGGCATTTAGCAATGTTGGTGCCACATCAATAATGCTTACAAGGGCACCTGTTTCCTGTCCGGGTTTTATTTTTGCAGGCCATTTTATGATTAAAGGTGTTTTCATTCCGCTGTCGTAAACGCGGGTTTTGCTTCGGGGGAATGGTCTGCCGTTATCCGAAGTGAAAACTATGATAGTATTATCGGCCACACCTTGTCGCTCGAGTTCTTCTTCCACTTTCCCGATGTAATAGTCGAGTCGTGATATTTCGTTGTAATATGAAACCAGGTCTTTTCTTGTTAATTCACCGTTGTACAGAAATTCCGGAACCCAGACATCCTCTGCTCTGTTTTGTATTTTAAAATCATCGGCACCCCATGGACGGTGAGAATCATAAGCAGCAAACCACATAAAGAAAGGCTTTTCCCTGGGCCTTTCTTTCAGGAAAGGAATCCACATATTCTCTCCTCCATCACCGTTTACTTCTTTAATTGCAGATATTCTGTCGAAAGCCCTGACTGCCGGCCCGAGTTTAACGGTGTCTTTTTCACTATGTATCATTGGTGTACTGCCAAAATGCCATTTCCCTGCCTGCGCAGTGTAGTAGCCGTTTTTTTTCAGAATTTCGGGAAAAAGAATCTGATTAGCGGGAAGGGGCGAGTGAAGCTCACATGCTCCTGTATTGTGAGGATATCTTCCTGTTATAATCGAGACTCTGCTGGGACTGCATGAACTTGTCGTAAGAAAAGTATTGTTGAATTTCATTCCCATTGCAGCCAGTTCGTCAATGTTAGGTGTTTTTATTTTTTCGTTCCCATAGCAACTCAGATCATAACAACCTACGTCGTCACCTATTATGAATACAATATTCGGGCGTTGGTCACTGGTGATGTTTTTTTCTGAATTGTTAGTACAAGATGAGAATGTGAAGATGATTAATGACAAAGAAAATAGTTGTAAAAATACAAGGTGTGGATGATGTTTTTTCATTTTTAAAAGGTTTGTGTTGTTGTTTACAATGGTTTCTTATTACAAATAGAAATTAATTACAGGCAATAACTTTAAAATTGCAAAAAAAAATCCTAAATCAACCTATATAAAACAATATTCGCATTTTATTTTTAACTTAAGGGAAAGAAATTTCTATTATGATTGAAGATATTGATATCAGGCAGTTTGCCGGTTTTTTCTCCGATACAGAGTTTGAGCGATTGATGCAGAAGCGTATCTACAAGGTTTTGTTAATATGCAGTGCTTATGATGCTTTCTTACTTGAAGAGGACGGAAGGATTGAAGAACAGATATTTAATGAGTATGTATCTCTGAACCTGAGGTATCCTCCCCAGATAATTCATGTGAAAACGGCAGACAAGGCGTTTGAGGTTCTTGAAAATGAAAATATCGATCTTGTTATCACCATGCTTAGTGTTGGCGGAATGGATCCGTTTGAAATGGCTAAAGTGGTAAAAAAGAAATATGAGGAGATTCCCATAGTTGTTCTTACTCCCTTTTCGCGAGAAGTATCGCTTCGTATGTCGAGGGAGGATACAAGTGCAATTGATTACGTGTTTTGCTGGCTGGGGAATGCCGATATTTTACTGGCTATAATAAAACTGATTGAGGATGTGATGAATGTTGAACACGATGTTGCCGAAGTTGGTGTTCAGTGTATTTTACTTGTTGAAGACTCTGTGAGATTTTATTCCAGTTATCTGCCATTGATATATAGGATTGTTTTTACCCAGTCGAAAAAGTTTATGGATGAAGGGCTGAACGAACATCAGAAAATGATGAGGATGAGAGGACGTCCGAAAATACTTCTGGCCAATAATTACGAAGAAGCAATGGAGATATATCTTAAATATAAGGATAATTTATTGGGTATAATCTCCGATGTTTCATACGAGAGAAAAGGAAAAAAGGATCAGGAAGCTGGTATTAAGCTTGCAAAATTTGTAAAACAGGAGAATCCATATATGCCCTTTCTTTTGCAATCCTCAAATAAAGATCTGAAGTCGATTGCTGCAGATTTACGAGTGGGCTTTTTGTATAAATATTCAAAAACCCTTTTGCAGGAGCTGAAATCATTCCTTAAAAAATATCTGGCCTTCGGTGATTTTATATTCATTGATCCTGATACGGGAGAGGAGGTTGAAAGGGTGAGTGATCTGAAATCGTTGCAGGAGAAACTTTTCCAGATACCTGACAAATCATTGTTATATCATTTTAAACGTGATCATATCTCAAAATGGCTGAATGCCCGAGGCCTTTTTTCTATTGCAGAGGTTATAAAAAATCTGAAAGTTGAAGATTTTGAGAGTCTTGAAGCATCGAAAAAGTTTATTTATGAGACTATTGCAAATTTCAGGTTTAATAAGGGGCGTGGTATTATTGCTAAATTTTACAGAGATAAATACGATAAATACCTTACTTTTTCAAGGATAGGAGAGGGCTCTATAGGAGGTAAGGCCAGGGGACTGGCTTTTTTAAACATGTTGATTAAAAAGCATAGTGTTACGGCAGCCCGGTTCGATACCATATTGACTATTCCTACTACCGTTGTGCTTTGTACCGATATCTTCGATGAGTTTATGGAACAGAACAATCTTTATCCTATCGGATTGTCGGACAGGCCTGATGAGGAGATTCTGGCTGAATTTGTAAAGGCTGAGTTGCCTGAATATTTGATAGAGGATCTGCGCAAATTTATATCAGTAATAAAGAAACCAATAGCAATCCGTTCATCGAGTGTGCTTGAGGATAGCCATTATCAGCCTTTTGCCGGCATATATTCAACCTATATGATATCTAATGACGGTAATGATGCCGTGACTCTTCACCAGCTCTGCGATGCAATAAAATGTGTTTATGCATCGGTTTTTTATCGTAGCAGTAAGGCCTATATGGAGGCAACAATGAATGTTATTGATGAGGAACATATGGGGATAGTTTTGCAGGAAGTGGTAGGACAAAGACATGAGGATGTTTTTTATCCTACTTTTTCAGGAGTAGCGAGATCGATTAACTTTTATCCGATACCACCTGAAAAATCAGAGGATGGAATTGTTAATGTAGCTATGGGACTTGGAAAACAAATCGTGGAAGGAGAAATCTCGCTCAGATTTTCACCTTCATTTCCCAAAAAAATACTTCAGTTGTCATCTCCGCAAATGGCAATAAAGCAGACTCAAAAATATTTTTATGCACTTGATTTAAATGCCAACAGCTTCGAACCTTCGGTGAATGACGGTATAAATCTGAAAAAACTCGGACTGAAAGAGGCTGAAAAGTACGGAACTTTACGCTGGGTCGGATCTGTGTATGATCCGCAGAATAATGTTATACGAGACGGACTTATGTATAATGGAATACGTCTTGTTACTTTTGCAAACATTCTGAAATACGATGCTTATCCTTTGGCTCAAATACTGAAGCGTGTTCTTGAAGTTGGACAGAGTGAAATGAATCAGCCTGTGGAAGTTGAATTTGCCGTTGATCTTGAAACTCCTCCGGGCAAACCTACTGTTTTTTATCTGTTGCAGGTAAGGCCTATTGTAGACAGCGATGAAACAATAACCGAAAATCTAGAGTCAATACCGGTTGAGAATACACTTATTTATTCCAGGTCGGCACTGGGAAACGGAATAATAAAAGATGTGAGAGATGTTGTTTATGTTAAACCGGAAACATTTAATCCTGCCAATAATGTGGATATTGTTCCGATACTTGAAATGATTAATATAAAGCTGAATGAAGAGGGCAGGCAGTACTTACTGATAGGACCTGGAAGGTGGGGCTCTCAGGATCCATGGCTGGGTATTCCTGTAAAATGGCCCCAGATATCTGGAGCCAGAGTGATAGTGGAAAATGTTGTGGAAAACTATAATGTAGATCCAAGTCAGGGCACTCACTTTTTTCAGAACCTGACAAGCTTAAGGGTAGGATATTTTCATGTAAACTCAATAAAAGGAGATGATTATCTTGATCTGGAGTTTTTGAATTCGACGCCGGCAATATATGAAGATGAATTTGTACGGCATGTTAGGTTTAAAGAACCGTCAGTAATAAAAATAGACGGAAAAAACAGCCTTGGTGTTGTATTGTTACCGGGATATAAACCGGATATTAAAAGTGAGGAAATTGATTTGGAGGAAGGTATAGAATAGGTTTATGGTTCTCTTAAATTATTCAACCCGGATAATAGTTTTGATCTGAATTCTGATGTTGTTGCCGAGAGTCCTATCGGCGGGTATTGTGCCATTGCTCCTGCACGGTTCTGATAAAGAATAAGGTAGGAGAAAAGGCTGCCTATTCCTTTTTGTATTTTGTAATCGCCGAGTAATTCAACCGGGATTACAAGTCTGTTGAAATCCCTGTCGAAGGGAAACAGCCGGTAATATTTTATTTCTAAATTGTCATCTCCGAACTCTACTGATATATTTTCAAATCCTCCGAAACGATATGCAATTATTATCAACCCCAAAAGTGTGGTCAATGGCATCATCAGTTCCTTGTCTGTCAGTTCAATGTCAAAAACGTAATAAGCCCCGAGTATTATCATCAGGATAATTATAGTAACAGAAAATATATAACTAATCTTTCTGGCTTGTTTACTGTTGTCAATTTGTGTCATATTTGCTTTTTTTTACCGGGGCAATGTCAGTAGGCTATGCCGGGAAAAAACACAATAGCTAAAACAATAAGCTAAAATGTATTTTTACTCTCATAATATTCAAATTTAGTTATTTTTGTGCTTTAAACGAATTTTTATATGATCCCGTTACTTTCAAAAGAAGCAAATATATACATATCTGAAGATCTTAAAGAGGATATTGGAAAACTTATAAGTACATTCCCGAAAGACAAAATCTTTGTTCTTACTGATGAAGGTTCGCACAAACATTGTCTTCCTAAGATATTTCCTGTTGCTGGCATTTCAGAGGACAATGTTCTGGTTATTCCGCAAGGTGACAAGAATAAGAATATCGAGACATTACAAAAAGTATGGCATTTCCTGAGCCATTCGGGAGCCGACCGTAAATCTTTGCTTATTAATTTAGGTGGTGGGATGCCTTGCGATCTTGGAGGATTTGCAGCTTCTACGTTTAAAAGGGGAATACAGTTCATAAATGTTCCTACTACTCTTCTTGCTCAGGTTGATGCTTCGATAGGCGGTAAAACAGGAGTTAACTTTGAAGGGTTCAAAAATGAAATAGGTGTTTTTAATCAGGCATCAGCAGTTTTGATTGATACATCTTTCTTTGATACGCTTGATACTCCTAACATTGTTTCGGGATATGCCGAAATGATAAAACATGCATTAATATATTCAAAAGAAGCCTGGGATAAATTAACAGATTTTGATATATATTCTTTTGAAAAAGAAGAACTGAAATCGCTGGTTGCAAATTCAATCATGATAAAAAATCATTTTGTGCAGAATGATCCCACGGAACAATTTCTTCGAAAAGCACTTAATTTCGGACATACGTTCGGGCATGCCTTCGAGAGCTTTGCCATGCATGAAGGGAAACCTGTTCTTCATGGTTATGCCGTTGCTTACGGAATGATATGTGAACTTTATCTTTCTCATTTGCGTTTGGGTTTTAAAATGGCTGATGTTATTGAGATTTCGAATATGCTTAAACGTATATTCGGAATAATGCCGATAACTTCGGATGATTATGAAGAGTTACTTCGTCTGATGACTCATGATAAGAAAAATGAGGATAACAGAATAAATTTTACACTTCTTGAAGATATAGGAGAAATGCAGGTTAATATAAATGCGAGTGAAAGCGAAGTTATTGCAGCATTTGAATTTTATCGTGACTTGTGTGAGAATTGCTAATCTGGTTTTAGAAAACTGAATCTTGAAATGGATATTCTGGTAAAAAAGCCTAAACAATACAGTGATTGTACTATAAAACTGCCTGCATCGAAAAGTATAAGTAATCGTTTGCTTTTACTGAATGCATTAAGCTACAGCCCGTATGAAATAGAGAACCTGTCGGATAGTGATGATACAAAGGTGATGCTTAAGGTTTTAAATTCGAATGATAACTATTTTGATATTGGAGCGGCAGGAACATCAATGCGTTTTCTTACGGCTTTTCTGTCAAAAGTTGTCGGGGAATGGGTTCTTACAGGTTCGGAAAGGATGAAACAAAGGCCTATCGGTATTCTGGTTGATGCTTTACGTCATCTGGGAGCCAGGATTGAATATGAGGAGAAAGAAGGATATCCTCCGTTGCGTATTTACGGCAGTTCACTTATAGGAGGAGATATATCTCTTCCCGGAAACATCAGCAGTCAGTATATTTCAGCTTTGTTGATGATAGCTCCGCAGGTTGAAAACGGACTGACCATTCATCTTGAAGGAGAAATAATATCAAGGCCCTATATTGACCTTACACTTGCATTAATGGAAGAGTTTGGAGTGAAAGCAATATGGCAGGATGAGAGGACAATAATAATACCGGAAGCCAATTACAGACCCAAGCCGGTTAGAGTGGAAGGAGACTGGAGTGCTGCATCATACTGGTTTGAGATAGCAGCCTTGAATCCCGGATTGGAAATTACTTTACAGGGGCTCGGTGAGAATAGTTTGCAGGGCGATTCCAGGGTCAGGGAAATATTTAATAATCTGGGAGTAAATTCAGAGTTTACTGGCAATGGGCTGAAGATATTATCAGCAGGCAAAGTGCCCGAAAGGTTTGATTATGATTTTACAAATCAACCGGATCTTGCACAAACTGTTGTTGTGACTTGTTGTATGCTGAATGTGCAGTTTAATTTTACGGGACTTCAGACATTAAAGATAAAAGAGACAGACAGAATAAATGCACTTATAACAGAGTTGTCGAAGGCAGGATATGTGGTTACAACCAATAATGCTGATACAATGATGTGGAGCGGGGAAAAAACGAAAGTAAAAGGAGATAAGCCGGTAGAAATCGATACGTATAAAGATCATCGTATGGCCATGGCTTTTGCTCCTGCTACATCCGTATTGTCAGAAGTTGTAATTAAGGACTCCGGAGTTGTATCAAAATCGTATCCTGACTTTTGGGAAGACCTTCTAAAGGCAGGATATATTATTCAGAAACCTGTCATTTAGTTTGTGTCCAACATCCTCTCTACAGTTAAAAGAATCTCTTTGTGGTCAAAGGGTTTTTTAAATATCTTGTCGGCACCAAGCATTTTGGCTGATTTAAGATAGCCTTCGGGTGAATATCTGCCGCCTCCCGACATTGCAATTATTTTTATATCGGGGAAATCTTTTTTTATAGAAGTAATTGTTTCAATACCTTCTTTTTTAGGCATTATAATATCGGTTACCACCAAATCAAAGTTGTTTTCAGCTATCATAAACATAGCGTCTTCACCATTGGATGCCGATTGTACTTTAAATCCGGCTCTTTCAAAAAGCCGTTTTAACATTCTTGTTATCTCAGGTTCATCATCAATAATTAATATTTTCTTTGTCATAGCCGGTTCTTTTTTTCTCCTTTACTTTCTTCCGGGAAGTCGGGCAGGAATACTCTGAAAATAGACCCTTCCCCCGGTTCTGATTCTACCTCAATGAAACCGCCGTGGTTTTTTATAATTCCGTGTACAACTGACAGGCCGAGTCCAGTACCTTCACCAACCTCTTTTTTTGTAAAGAACGGTTCAAATATCCGGTATTGGGTCTCTTTGTCCATACCGTGACCGGTGTCGGATACTGTGATGACGACAAAATTGCCGGGTTTGGTTTTTGGATAAGCAGTCAGCTTGTCAGTATCAATATATTTGTTCGAAAGTGTTATACTTAGAATACCTCCTGTTTCTTTCATTGCATGAAAAGCATTAACAGCAAGGTTCATAATAACCTGGTTCATCTGTGTTTTATCTGCAAGAACTGTTCCATATCCTTTCTCAAATGTTTTGTTTATTTTAACATTTTCGGGTTTTGATATTTTAAGCAGGTTTATGGATTCATTTACCACGTCTTCAAGTCTGACAGGTGTTTTGTCAAAGTCCATCTGACGACTAAAAGTAAGTATTTGCTGAACTATTTTTTTTCCACGGTTTGCCGCATTTTTTATCTGTTCCAGATCTTCTTTTGCCGGACTGCTATCTGGCAATTCATCCATTGCCATTCCGGCAGAACCTATGATTGGAGTAAGTATATTGTTAAAGTCGTGAGCAATTCCTTCGGCAAGGGTTCCTATAGTTTCCATTTTATGTAACTGGAACAGTTCTTCTTCAAGTAGTGTTTTTTCGCTTTTGTAGTGGTCGCGTGCCAGTATCTCTTTTTTTAGTTTTTCATTTGTTTTTATCAGTTGTTGTGTTTTTTCTTCAACTCTTTTCTCAAGGCCTGAATTTGCTTCCATGACTTTACGTCTTTCATTCTCAAGCATTACCCTTAAAAGGAAGTTTCGTCGTGCCGAGAATTCAAGGTAGTAGGCATTTACTAATCCGACAATGATTGTACTAATGAAAAAGAAATTGTTGTTAATAAATACATTGAATGGGATATCGGAGAAAAACAGTGAACCTGTTTCAAATGTAAGGGCTATAAGTACGGCAGTTGCCAGCCCGTAAATAAATCTTATTCTGGAAAATGAGTATCCGAAAAAAAGTACAAGCATAGTTCCTGCATAGTAGGAGTAATTGTTAAATACTTTAGCAGTCATTATGACCATAACAATTATTCCTGTTGAAGCAATGAAAATAGCAGCAGATAGTATCAGTTGAATATGCTTTTTAAATTTCTTATTATATGATAATAATAATAGGACAAGAAGAAGCGGATTGATTATGAAAAAACGCAATATCATAAAATGCTTCTTGAGATCAGGAAACAATTGTATATCGAGCCAGAAGAATAAGGTGTAAAATAAGACTCCTGTAAGTATTGATATCCTGAATGGTTTTAAGCTGCTGTGATTATGATAAACCAGAAACCTTTTTTCATACTTTTTGTATGGGCCGGTGAATGCAAGAGTGAACGGATTCACTGTCCAGTTATCATGATTAGTCCCCGATAGATTCAGAAAATATCGTTCTATATTTGTCCTAAAAGTCATTTTGCCCTTTCTAATATCATGCAGATACGAAATAGGGAGTGTTTAAGTTGCAATTATTTGCAGATTTTTAGAATGCGGCCATCAATAATCCGATATCCTGAGACGGGATGTTAAATTTCTTGCCAACATGGTTGTTGGTTAAAATGCCTCTGTAGGCATAAACCCCCTGGCTGATACCGTAATTTTCTTTAATCAGTTGATGTATTCCGCCAGCCTCGGAAATCTGGAGCATTATGGGGGCAAAAATATTGCTTAAAGCAATTGAGGCAGTACGTGACACCCTGGAGGCAATGTTTGGAACACAATAGTGTATAACCCCGTGTTTTATAAATACCGGATGTTCAAGGTCGGTACACATTGACGACTCAAAACATCCTCCCTGATCCATGCTTAAATCTATAATAATTGAACCTTTTTTCATCTGTGCAACCTGGCTTTCGGTAACAAGAAATGAGTGTCCGGTTTGTAGGTATCTTAAGCTGCCCAGTACCGCATCAGCCGATTTCAGGGCTTTAGTAAGAGTCTGAGGATGGAGAACCGAAGTAAAAACACGTTGTCCCAGATTTGATTCCAGCTCACGAAGATTACGGTATGAGTTATCAAAAACTTTAACCGTGGCACCAAGTCCTAATGCAGCTCTTGCTGCAAACTCACCTGCGGTACCTGCTCCCAGTATAACGATTTCGGCAGGTGAAATTCCTGTTATGCCACCTAAAAGCACACCTTTACCGTTGTGTGCCTTACTTAAAAATTCACTTGCAATCATGACTGAGGCGTATCCTTCTATCTCACTCATGCTTCGAATAACCGGATAGCAACTATTTTCATCCTGTAAGAACTCAAATGCAACGGCATTTACTTTTTTGGACAGCAGTTTCAGAAGTTTTTCTTTACTCTGATTATACATATAGAGCAATGAAATAACAACCTGATCATGTCTTAGCCAGTCTATCTCTTCGAGTGAAAAAGGGGAAATTTTAAGAATTATATCAGCCCTGAAGATGTCTTTTTTATTTTTTACAATTGTAGCACCGCATTCGCTGAAATCATGATCGAGATAATTTGCTCCTTCTCCTGCTCCTGTTTCCAGAAGAACTGCATGTCCGTTCTCAATCAAAAGTTCAACTCCCTGAGGTGTAAGTGGGACCCTGTTCTCAAATTTTGATGATTCTTTTGGAATTCCAATTATAAGCTTCTTTTTTTTTCTGCCTGTTTCCAGCATCTCTTCTTTAGGCAGAAGCCCTGTGTTTCCAAATGTGTAATGACCTGGGTTATTTTCCATTCCGCAGTAACATCAATTTAACAAAAAGTCTTTCAATTCTTAAAATTACTAAAAAAGATGTTAGAATCAAATGAAGTGTCCGGTCAAAATGCAAACGTAACTTACTTGCAGGGTGGTACAAAAGCGCGTGAAAAGTTACTCATAATCAATTGTTGAGATATGATTGGCAGTAATTTCTTATGGTTATTTTGAACAAGGCTTGTTGCCTGGCCTCTATTTGTTCTGGTATTCCATGACTTTTACAGTTCGGGAACCGTTGGGGTTTTCTTCTATAAATACATCGAGTCGTTCGTCGGGTAATACAGGTTCAATTTTTTCGGGCCATTCCATAAAACAGTAATTGCCTGAATATATGTATTCTTCATATCCCATGTCAATAGCTTCATCTACGTTTTTAAGTCTGTAAAAGTCGAAGTGGAAAATTGTTTCTCCCGAAGTTGTCCGGTATTCGTTTACAATGGCAAAGCTGGGACTGTTTACGTCATCTTCCACGTTCATCGCCTTGCACAAACTTTTTATAAAGGTCGTTTTGCCGGCTCCCATTTCACCATAGAATGCAACTATTTTATGATTTTTGTAATTTTCAATAAACTGCTTTGCAACAGTGTCTATATCTTCAACTGAATTTATTATGAAAGTGTCCATGTTTCGGATTGTTATTGAGTTATAGCTATTTTGACCGTAGAATCACAAATGGTATCAGCATCTCTTCAAGAGAAATTCCTCCGTGCTGGAATGTGTCTTTGTAGTAGCTTACATAATGGTTGTAATTGTTGGGGTATGCAAAAAAATCGTTATTGGTGGCAAATATGAACGAAGTAGACAAGTTTGGTTTTGGCAACATAGCCTTAGATGGATCTTTTATCTCATAAACTTCTTTTGGATTGTAGTTCAGGTTTTTGCCCTGTTTGTAACGTAAGTTAAGACTTATGTTTTTGTCACCGATTACTTTTATCGGATTCTGTACCCTGATAGTTCCGTGATCGGTAGTTATGACCACTTTTACATTTTCATCTTTTAGCTTAAGTAACAACTCTTTCAATGTAGAATGGCTAAACCAGGAGCGGGTAAGTGAGCGATATGCTGCCTCATTGGCAGCAAGTTCTTTTATCATTTTTACTTCGGTACGTGCATGCGACAGCATATCTACAAAATTAAATACTATCGATATGAGATTTTTGTTCAGGAGTTCAGAAAGCTGTTCAAGCATCTTTTTACCAGATTCATGATCGTTTATTTTTTTGTAAGCATGTGAGTAAGGTTTCCTGAACCGCTTAAAAAAAGTGCCAGTTAGCTGTTCTTCAAACTGATTTTTACTTCCTTCTTCAATTTCATCAAGCCAGTATTCCGGAAACATCTTCTTTATTTGTGCCGGCATTAATCCCGCAAAAAGGGCATTCCGGGCATATTGAGTGGCAGTGGGCAGTATGCTGCAATAAATAGACTCTTCTTCGGTGATGTAATCATTTGCGATGTCTCTTTTCAATACCTCCCATTGATCGTATCTGAAATTGTCGATGACAATAAATACGACTTTATTCCCTTTGTCAAGTAAAGGAAGTATTTTCTCTTTCATTAGCATATGAGACATTAAAGGAGCATTCTCGCCGGATAACCAGTTTAGATAATTCTTTTTTATAAATTTGGTAAAAGCATGATTGGCTTCTGTTTTCTGCATCTGAAGTACCTCGTCCATTGTTCCTTCACCATTTTCAAGCTCAAGTTCCCAGTATGTAAGTTTTTTATATACATCGGTCCAGTCCCCGAAAGTAAACGAATCGTTAATTTGCAATGAGATTCTTCCAAACTCGGAACGGTATGTAGAGGTGGTGGTTTCTGTTATCAGCCGTTTTTTGTCAATGTTCTTTTTTATTGACAGCAGAATCTGAGTAGGGTTTACTGGTTTTATAAGGTAGTCGGATATTTTTCGCCCTATTGCCTCTTCCATTATGTTTTCTTCTTCCGATTTGGTAATCATTACAACCGGCCATTCGGGACGTATCTCTTTTATACGGGTAAGGGTCTGAAGTCCGCTTAATCCGGGCATGTTTTCGTCAAGAAATATAAGATCATAAAATCCCGATTCTATCATATCGAGTGCATCCTGGCCGTTTGTGGCTGTTTCCACATCAAATCCTTTTTCTTTAAGGTAGAACAGGTGTGCTTTTAAAAGATCTATTTCGTCATCCACCCACAATATCTTTATCTTATTTGGCATAATCTGTAATTTTTAAGATTATTTTCCCATCTCCACAAAGTTAAGTTTTTAACGAATGATTTTATGTTTAAACCTGTTAAATAAAATTCAGGTTGTGGAGATTGGGGGAGTTAAATCAGTTTTGATTTTTATCAATTTGTATTTGCTTAGAAAGAATAATGGTAGTTAATAATGCTTACTGTAAAACTTATCATATTCTTCAGGATTTTTGTTTTGTTCCAGGATGTTTTTGTTGTGTTCGGAGATTATCCAGTAATAGTGTTTGTACCGGCTTATGTCGCGGGTAATAAACTGATTGGATGTAATAGAGTTCAGGAATGATGCAGCATCATCTGCCGAGTTGAATCCTGATATAGTTAAACATTTAAAATCATCGGATAAGTCTTTAACATCAACTTCTTTACTTATATCCCTCAGTTTGTTTTTAGTGAAGTTTGTGAATATTGTTTTTAACCTGTTGTAATCGATTCGTCCTTTTGCAATTACAATGTATACGCTGTGCGGAGAATCGGGGTCGTATTCAAACGCGGGTTTTTGCATTCCGGCAACTGTTTGCCCGGATGGATTTGTGTTGTCAATGATGTTTTGTTGTCCGGTTGCTTTTACCGGTTGTTTCAATGTGTCATTGTTGGTTATTGCTGGCCCGGTTGTTTCCTGAGCTGTATTCTTTTTCTGTTCTGTCCCGGTTATTTTTGTTGTGGTTTTTTTGGGTTTTGTATTTATCTTTTCATCAGTTATTACACCTTGTTTGGTTTTACTTGTGGGTTGTTTCTGATTTCCGTCCTCAGTATTTTTCTTAATATCTGTTGTTTCAGATTCGGCTTGTGCCGTTTTCGGATTTTCTGTTTTTTGTGTATTATCTGGAGCAGGTATGGCAACTGAATCTTTTTTCTGTTTATTCTTTTTAAGCATTTCTTCCGGAATATTTTTAATATCCACATTTTTCAGATAGAGATTCTCGAAGAATGCATTGTAATTATTAATCTGACCTGACGACAGGAAGAATTTGAGGTTTGATTTTGAAATAACGAATAGCATTGTTTTTAAAGAATCATTTTCGAATATTTCATCCTCTTTTTCTCTTACGGCATAAAAATAGTCCATTCCTTCCATTTTGTTTTTAAATCCTTTTACCAGAATCACAGGAGAATCATCAGGAAGTTTTGTTGTTTCGATCGCATAATCGTTGAGCAGATAACGTGAGAAATTGAAATCGGCCAGATTAAAAACTATTCTGTTAATGTCGGCATCGGCAGGCGGAATAGCCATGAAAGTATGCGGTTCTTCCGGAGCATACAGGAATCCTGTCATGTCTGCCTCTTTGCGGGTTGAATCCGAAATGTCAGTTTTTCCGAATTTGTTAATACGTTCTGCTAACAGAGACTTGTATGGAGTTGTGCTTTTAACCGGTTTTTTACCCTGCTTTAACTGTTCGAGGAATGCATTGGCCAGTTCTGCTTCTTTTGTTCCGGGGTATAATGATGTTATTGAATTAAGCTCTTGCTGAAACATTCCGGCTTCACCTTTGCGTGCGAACGACAGGGCTTTTATAAGTTTGTATTTGGGAAGATAAATGTTAGAGGTGTCGTTTTGTTCAATCTGAGACGCTTTGTTTATTACATAATCATAATCACCGGTAAGATATTTGTTATAAGTGAAATCGTATTCCTCGTCTGTTTTCTTTTTTTCGGCCAGAGTTTTGGCGAAAAAATCAGGATCTTCCAGGTATTCGATGAATTTGCTGTCTGGGAACTCTTTTTTCAGATTATTCAGAGTGCGTTGTTTATCCGGAATGTCATTAATTTCGTCATATGCCCTGTAAAGAGCAATGTATGCATTTTTCCTGTCTTTCTTAGGAAAGGTTTCAGAACTCAGGCTTTCTTCAAACATTTTAATAGCCAGAGGATAATTTTTCAGTTGTTCAAGATATATCATTCCGGCTTCAAACCTTGCCAGATCTCCTTCCTGTTTTGTTTTGTTGTATGATTTATCATCAAGAGGAAGGCCTTCAAGTAATTCATCTTTAGTTGGGATATGGGTTTTTGTACTCTGTTTTTTGTTTTCCTGGTTGCTTGTTTTTTCTTTTCCTGAATTAGTAATGTCTTCAGGAGGAAATCCGGGTTCTCCTGGTTCGTTTAAGTCAGGAGTGGAGGATACAATATCTTTCTTTTTTCTGCGCCAGTTATCGGTAAGTTTTCTGTTGCCCCATATTTGTTTAAACTCCTGTTTGCCCATTTCAACGGCAGACATATTGTAGAAGTACCACTTCCCGCTTCCGGTTTGCGGTCCGGATGTGTTAAATGAGCTGCCGCCTTCGTAATAAAAGTTGTTTCCAGATGTTTGTTTTTCAAGGCGTTTTTCGTGTTCAATTCTTCTTTTCTCTCTGTCGATAAAAAGCTCAAGCAGCTTGTCCCTTTCTTCGGGAGCCATATCAGCCAGTCGTATCAGACTGTCACTGTTACTTATGATGTCAAGCTGAGCCACCAGATCTTTTAGCATGTCTCTTCGTTCCAGTACTTCGTCATATCCTTTCGTGTTATCAGTCATTACTGTCAGAGTGCTGTCGTAATACTGATATGCAGGTTTGAAGTCTTCGTTTTTAAAGTATATGTCAGCTATTGACTTAAATGATAATCCTTTCTGGTAGTCGTTGTCAATGCTTACCTCAATGGATTTACGAAAACTGTTTATGGCTTCTTTTTCATCTCCGAAATTAAGGTACACTCGCCCAAGTGCATAGTAGATCTGATCCTGAAAGTCCTCATTCTTTTTATCTCTGAGCATTTTACGTATCTGCTTCATTATTTCTTCCAGTGATGCATCGCGGTACAGAATAGAGGCCTTTCGTAATCCGGCATTAAAAGACATTTCGTAATCAGGATGGAATTTTAATACCTGTGCATATGCTTTGGCTGCTCCTTCTTTATCACCTTGCATTTCTTTTAATTGTCCCAGAATAAACAGATAACGGGCTTTGTCTTTATTTTGTTTAATATTATTGATGGCATTTTGCAAAACAGGAATGGCCTCCTTATATTTTCCCTGTGCCAGCAACAGGTTGGCATAGACCTCCATATAACTGCCATACAGATCTTCAGGAGCATTGCCGTCCAGGTCATAACTTTCGAGTGCAATTTTTGCATTGTTGTACTCTCCGAGTTCCGTGTAGGCACGGGCTTTCCAGATTAGTGCCTCGTATTTGGTCTCTTCGTACGGGAAATCCCGTATGAGCAAATCAAATGTTCGTATAGCCTGACGGTAATCCTGTTTTATGGTTTGTGCTTTGCCTATAAGCAGTAATGCATCATCGACCCATTTGTTATATTCCTTCTGATTTTTTGCTTTACCTGACTTTGGCTTGTTTTTAGGTTTTGCTGTAATAGAGTGACGTACTATAAGCTTGGTTCCTTTTTCGATAGCCCTGTCCATGTTAGACGAAGCAACCGATGCAGCATTAGGATCTGATTCCTCAAACATGGGAAGTACCTGTGTGTAGTTGTCTTTGTGAGCTTCTTCAATGGCTGCAATGCCAGCTTTATATGCCTCCACGCCGTTGAAATAAACGTTGTAGTGGGCAGATAAATTATGGATGTTACGGCTTAACCAGGTGTTTTTTTTGGTAGAGCACCCCCAAATCAGAATAAGGAATATAAGTAGAAATCTCCGGTACGCCATCGGGCAACAAAAGTTGTATTTTATTCTAAACTGTTTTTTGACAAAAATATTTTATTTAGCTGCAATTTTCACTACTGACGCTAACATTTTAGCAAAATACGAAAAATCTTTTTCCTTTTATGCCGCTCGTAAAAAATCAGATTGAAACAATTATTAAAAACTCTCGTAAAAACATTG
>JAADEM010000065.1 GCA_013153405.1 Chlorobiota bacterium | reverse complement strand
TATGTATATTCTTTTATCCGCAGTTGTGTTTTTTTATTCCGACAGGATATAAGAATGTGACACAAATTATGTTTTTAACGCATATTGGTCTTTTGAATTGTAAGAAGAATATGATTTTATTTTCAAAATGGTATAACACTATAATGTAAAATAAGAAAAGACTATGTGTGTTTTGAATAATTTGGTGAAGGAAATCCTTGTATTACTGCTTTCGGTTCCTGTTGAATACATAAAAATGCTCATTTTACTTTTCTGTTTTTGTTATCAACCTTGAAATTGGTGTTTTTTTCAGTTTTTGATGATTTGGTTTTAATGATGCATGTAAACAAAATATAATGAAAAACAAACGGCCCTTCCCTGAATTACCGGGAAAAGCCGTTTGATAAAAAGTTAATGCCTGTATTGTCAGTACATGTTATATTAAAACGAAATGGTTTTATTTACCAATCCAAACCCAAAGCAGATCAATTTTTTCATTTTTGGCCGGTTCAACAGATACTTTAATGTCATAATATCCGGGTTTTGTTATATTAATAGTGCCAAAACGAAATGCCTTGAAATTCTCAAGTCTGCTGTTTTGTCCAGGTTCAATAACAAAAAGCCCTGTGTTTTCTACTTCCTTTGTTTCGTTTAAGCCGGCTACTTCAACTGTAATTTTGCCTTTGCCGTTTTCACCTTCGAATCCGTATGAGACATCTACATTCAAAGTGTCAGGTTTTTCCACATAAATACGCCATGTGTATGAACTTTTATTTTTTACTGTTAAATGGACAGGGATAGAACCGAAATCATGGGATTTTACAATAGTTTTATCTCCTTGTGCCGAAATAAAATTGTAAGGAGTAAGAGAATATCCGTTATAAATGCTTTTGGCTACAAGGTCATTTTCAGTGTCCGGTTTTTTATCATATTCCATAACAATTACAGAAACATATGGATCTGGTTGCGGAACCGAAAGATCGATAGATGTTACTGTTTCTGAGAAATTGTATTTTAACGGTGCTTTTTGTTTATCGGCAAGTAAGTAAACTCTTTTGGGTGCATTTTTAATGCCTGTTACATATAATTTCTTTTCCAGAGGCCAGTTAAAGACATGTAAAAAAACTTTTGAAGTTCCGTTATCATCTTGTTTATATGTTATTTTTCCCCAGTCATGCATAGAAGGTGGAAGATCAAAAGCACCACTGCCATATATGGATTCGCCGTTTACTGCCAGCCATTTCCCTATTTCGGTAAGACGTAATGATATTTCATAAGGAACATCTCCGTTTGCTCTGGGGCCGATATTAAGCAACAGGTTTCCATTCAGGCTGACATTATTAATAAGAGAATGAAGAAGAGTGGTTGTTGATTTCCATTTGTCTTCATATGCGTTATATCCCCACGAATGAGCAACCGTTGCCGGTGATTGCCATGGGAAATCAAACTTCTTTCTTCCAAGCTGATTGTCGCCCATTGTGCGATAATCGACGTCGGGATCCTCTTCTATTGAAAGTCCAAGGCGTGAATTTACCAGACATTCGGGTTGAAGTTTTCTGATAAGTTTTTTTAGCTGAATTAACTCCTCTTTTGAAACTATGGTACGTGAGTGGTTAAACCACATGTCAAACCATATCATGTCTATTTTACCGTAATTAGTAAGTAGTTCGCGCATTTGGGGCAGCACCTTGTTTTGCCAGTACTCATCATATTGTTTTTGTGTGATTTTATAAATTTCTTTTGTGTGGTCCCAGCCGTAAGGATGTTCCCAGTCTACCCAGTGTGAATAATAAACACCGAATTTAAGGCCATACTTATGACATGCATCGGAGACCTCTTTTACAATGTCCCTTTTGTGGTTGGTATAGGTTCCTATGTTGTAGTCGTTTACTTTGCTATCCCAAAGGGCAAAGCCGTCGTGGTGTTTTGATGTAAGAACTACGTACTTCATTCCTGACTGCCATGCAAGCCTTACCCACTCTTCAGGATCGATGTTGTTCCAGTCGAAACGATTGAGCAAAGTAAGATATTCGTCTTTAGGAATTCTGTTACGGTATTGTATCCATTCTGCATAGTCGTTATTGTTACGCAGTTTTTCTCCTTTCCAGAAACCTTCGGCTCCCCTGTAAATCCCCCAATGGATAAACATGCCGTACCGGGCGTTTACAAACCATTCGGCACGCTTGTTAACGTGTGTCTGTGTTAATGCCTGAATCGTAAATACAGAGGCAAGCAGTAAAAGTGTAATTTTCTTATTTGTCATAATATTTATTTGATGGTTTAAGTTTTTACATTTTTCAGATTATTTAAAATTACAGGTGCGTGGTTAAATTTAAGCATAAATAATGATTTAATTGGTTTTTACAGTCAAGATGCTTGTTTCTTGGGGGGGGGTTCTTAGAAGGTGTTGTTTTTGTTGTGTAGGCCTTAAAATATTTAATCCTTATGTTGGGGTTGATGTGAATATAAATATATGCCAGATGGTAAGGATAAAAGTTTTGAACGTTATTCATAATCTGAACATAATAATTTTTCAGATTATTCTTATATCGTATATGTTATAGTTTGTTTATCAATTTAGTATCGAATAATTATAATTATGTGTTGCAATATCAATTGATTTTTTTCACGTTTATCATAAATTAACAGTAATTCATAAAATGAATAATTTCATTTTAAATGTGATTTATATATTTGAAACCGCTAAAGGTTAATTATAAATAATTGAATGAATACAGTTTTCTACATAAAAAATTGCAATACCAGTAAAAGGGTGATTAAAGAACTCGGATTGGATAAGGAGTTTGTATTGCGTGATATCAAAGAAAACAAGTTGAAAGAGGAGGAACTGGATGAACTTGCCAGAATGGCAGGGAGTTATCAGGCTTTATTCAGTAAAAAGGCGAGGAAATACAGGGAGTATAATCTTCACCTGAAAGAACTTAGTGAAGTTGATTACAAAAAATTTATCCTTGAGGATTATACGTTTCTTAAACGACCTACAGTGATAGTCAATGATAAAATTTTTATTGGCAGTCATAAAAATACAGTAAAAGAGCTTGCCTACTACTTGTCGCATACCAATAAACCTATTCAAATCTAAAATATCCATTTAATCCTAATCCTAATTTGTTTTGAATCAGAAACGGCTTCCATAAAAAAACTGGAGCCGTTTCTTGTTGTATACAATGAATGGTAAATAATCTAATGGTGAAAGTTTAACCCAAAAATGGTCATTAGAATTGTAATAATAATTCTAAATCGGGAATAATCCGCATGGGATTTTTACTTCGAGCTAAGGATGTTTAGCAAAGTAAAAACTGAAGAAAGACCGCATCGAATTACCGTCTTTAGGAACACAAATGTTTTCAGGCATAACAGGAGTGATGAGAATGCAACACAAAGCCAAATCTTAAAGCTACTGCCAGTATAAAGTTCTTAGATGGCAGTGGAAGTAATTGTGGTGAATATTTTGTAGCATCGCGATGACGATATATATATATATTGTCATACACTCATTATGAACCAAAAATTTGGGTATATCCCTCAATTATATTTTGTTCATCCCCGATTAATTCCGCGATAATTCATCGCCTTTTTTTATTATTTCATAATTTTTTTATCTCAAAGCCGGTCCACTCTTTCAGGAGTTTATATATCTCATTCTTCATTTCATCAGGCAGATTGTAGATTCTAGTTCTATGACATCCTTCGGGGTTTACGAATTTATATGCATTGGGTATGTCATCAACAATAAGCGATGTGGCACCCCATGGGTCTGATTCGCCGGTAATTGCGATTATCCGGGGATTATGTTTTTTCAGGCTTTCCATAACAAAACGCATGGTTTGGGGTGTGTATTTTAAAGTGTCGCCGCCGGGTGCAAAAATGTCACTGCTGATTGTGTCTTTGTCAAATCCTTTTATCAGAGGTTTCAAATCCCCAGGTACATACGAATAGTAACCTATTTCCTTATATGCCTGATAAAAAAATGGTTTTAGTTTATTCCATTCCTGATCACATTCGTAAGAAAAATCACTTACAGCAATAAGGTTGCTGAAGATTTCATCATCAGATGCAGTGTCGGAAGGGATAGAGTTTATGTTATGCCCCCATTGCCAGAATGAAAATGGATACTCAAGTACTGCAATGTCGAATGCTTTGTCGTAACCTATGCGAAATGTCCATCCCTTTAAAGCAGCCCGCTCTTGCATCATTTTCATCATAACATCTCTTTTTTCAAGTACGAGTTTCTGAAAATCATGAATACGTTTTCTTTCATGTTTTTTGCCAACCTTGTGAAAAAACTGATACAAACGAGGGTCTTCACGTGCAAAGTTTATAGGGGCAACATATGGAACTGTAACATCAACATCGTCAGGGAAAAATGCTCGGTGGTATATGGCAGCCTGGCCACCTTTGCTAATGCCTGTTGTTATCCATTTATGTCTGAATATCTGCCTGAAAAGATTAATTATTTCATGATGATCGGTTGCTGCCTGTTCAACTGTAAGATACTGCCAGTTGAGGGTGTCTGGTGCCGATTCGGAAAAATACCTATGTTCAACAATAATTTGGTTTGCATCAAGCATACGTGCCAGCTCCGAAATGTAATTTCGGTTTGCTGAATATCCTTCGGTTATCATTACCACAGGGTGTTTGTTTATAGTGTCTTTCAGAGAAAGCCATATACGTTGTCTGAAAGTTCCTTTTTCCGGATGGTTATGGTCAAGAGGTTGTGTAATGAAGATGAGGTACGAGCTGGAATACATATTTCCGGGAACATTAATTTTATTATATGTTATCTGATTTTTGCCCGCCAGGAATGTTTCAATATCCTGCTGTTGTGCATTAATATTTAAAAATGCGATAAACAGTGCCGATAAAAATATTAGGCGTGTCATTTAGTTTGTGGTTTTGTAATTAATAAATCGAAATTATTGTGATTAGGTATTTAATATTATGCAATTGTCAGCTTATCTCTTCGTGTTCCGTTCTTCTGATTATTTCTTCCTGCAGCTCGGGAGTAAGGTCATTGAAATAATCACTGTATCCTGCTACACGAACAATCAGGTCGCCATGCTTTTCAGGATGTTTTTGTGCATCACGCAATGTTGAAGCATTTACTACATTAAACTGAATATGATGACCGTCGAAACGGAAATATGTTCTGATAAGATGCGTAAGATTTTTAATGCTTTCATGATCTTTGAAGAACTGTGGAGAAAATTTCATATTCAAAAGTGTTCCTCCTGTACGCAGGTGGTCAAGTTTTACCATCGTATTGATAACTGCTGTAGGACCTTTTCTGTCGGCTCCCTGAACCGGAGAAATTCCTTCGGATATTGGTTCTCCCGCTTTTCGTCCATCTGGTGTGGCAATAAGCATTTGTCCGAAATATACGTGACTGGTGGTAGGAAGGAGGTTAATTCTGAATACTCCGCCGCGGGCAGTAGGCCTGCCGTTTACGGAATCGTAGAACATCTCAAATATACGTGTTGCCTGTTCATCGGCATAATCATCATCGTTTCCGTATTTGGGTGTTCTGTTTATCAACTCATAACGGAACTCTTCGTGGCCATCGAAGTTGTCTTGCAGAACTTTAACAAAGCTTTTAAATGTGATGTTCTCGTTATCGAAAACGTGATATTTTAAAGCGGTTAAGCTGTCGGTAAGCGTTCCCATTCCAACTCCCTGTATGTACGATGTGTTGTAGCGTGCCCCTCCCGCGTTATAATCTTTTCCGTTTGGTATACAATCTTCAATCAGAAGTGAGAGGAAAGGAACAGGCAGGTTGCGCATTATGATGCTTTCTATCTTGTTGTTTCCTTCAATTTTGATGTCGATGAAATAGTTAAGCTGCTTCTTATATGCTTCCATCAGGTCACTGAATGTCCTGAATGAGTCGGGCCCACCGGATTCAAGGCCGATTCTTTTTCCTGTACGAGGATCTTTACCATTATTCAGTGTAAGTTCAAGTATTTTAGTAAGGTTAAAATATCCGGTAAGCCAGTAGGCTTCTTTACCGAAAGCGCCTGTTTCAACACATCCGCTTGCGCCACCGTTACGAGCATCAATGATTGATTTACCCTGATTTAAGAGTTCCTGAATAATAGCATCGGTATTAAAGATTGACGGCTGGCCGAACCCTGTTTTTGTAATGTCAAGAATCCGGTGGATGAATCTGTCGGTATTTTTCTTACTTATTTGAGCCATTGAACCGGGTTGAAGTATCCGCATCTCTTCAATTACATCGAGAATGAGGTAAGAAAGTTCATTTACAGCATCAGAACCATCAGGCTTAACTCCGCCTACATTAATCAAGGTAAAATCGGTGTAAGTGTTACTCTCTTTTGCTGTTACTCCCATTTTGGGAGGAGCAGGCTGATTGTTGAATTTTACCCAGAATGACATAAGTATCTCTTTTGCTCTCTCTCTTGTTAACCGACCTTCTTTAACGTCTTTTTCATAAAAGGGCAGAAGGTGTTGATCGAGACGGCCGGGGTTGAATGAATCCCACGGATTAACCTCTGTGATAACGCCAATATGAATAAACCAGTAATATTGCAATGCCTCATGAAATGTTTCAGGCTTGTAAGCTGGTACATTTCTGCATATAATGGCCATATCCTCAAGTTCTTTTTTTCTGTTTTTGTTTTTCTCATTTTTTGCCAAATGTTCAAGGGCTTCGGCATTTCGGTTTGCGTAACCGATAATTGCATCAGCAGCAATATCCATCGCTTTTAGTTCTTCAAGTTTATCGTATGCATCGGAGTCGTTGAAAAAATCAAGCTGATTGATATGGCGGGCAATTTCATTTTTCAGGTCGAGCATACCCTTGCGGTAAATGATGTCGCCAAGTACGGTATGTCCGGGGGCGCGCTGCTCCTGAAATTCAGTAAATACACCGGCTTCATAAGCATTTAGCCATTCGAGGCTCATAAGGTTCATGATTTTATCGCGATTACTTTTTCCTTTCCAGTAAGGAATCACAATATTTTTGTATGCTTTTTTCATTTTGTCAGAAACTTTGAAAGAAACCTTTGGGCGGGAATCAAGTATATCGAGATCTTCAACTGTATGTAATGAAACCTCAGGGTAAGTCGGTGTTGCTTTAGGCTTTGGCCCCCGTTCCCCCACTATGAGTTCTCCTTCGCTGAACCATAACTTTTTGTTCATCATTATGTGTTTGAAAGCAAGAGCTCTTTTCACGGGAACCGATACCTCACGGGCTTCATCGCTCAGGTAAAATTCAGTTATCAGCAATGCTCTCTCTTCCGATAGAGTATTTACTGCATTTAATGATTCTTCACGAAGTTTTTTTATTCTTTTGTTCATCTTTTATAACTATTTAATTCTTTGTTTTAGGGTATTTGGTCCTTGGTATTATAAATTATCTGTTTAACACCATAGCACTGCAACCTGTAATATTATCCTCCGATTTTTACAATATACCCCATCTGTTCAAACTGCTCTTTTAAAGGATACAATGCTTCTTCAGACAGGGACTTCATTTTTTTCATTTCCGACTGAATGTGAAATCGTTGATACTTGCCTTCAGCAATATTGTGGTAGGGTAGTAAGTGTATCTCTTTTACCACATCATTTATTTCTGAAATGAAATTACCGGTGGCTTTTATGTTTTCATTATCGTCGTTATAACCGGGAATAACCGGGACTCGAATTATTATATCTTTTTTGTTTTCCTTCAGATAACGAAGATTTTCAAGAATTTTTTTGTTGCTTGCTCCTGTATATTCATAGTGCTTTTGATCACTCATATGTTTCAGGTCATACAGAAACAGATCAACATACGGCAATACTTCTTTAAGGTCTTTTTTTGATGTTTGCCCGGTGGTGTCAATTGTCACGTGGATACCGTTATCTTTACAGGTTCTGGTTATTTCTTTCAGGAATTTTGTTTGCATAAACGGTTCACCTCCCGAGAATGTAACTCCGCCGCCCGATTCATCAAAAAAAGCAATATCTTTATTTATTTCTTTAAACAGGTCTTCAACAGAAATACGATAGCCTACCGTATCTTCAATCTCTATTTCTAACCCGTCGAAAATTACCTTTTTCGTGTATTTCTGAATTTCTCGTGATATGCTTTCCGGATTATGGCACCACAGGCAATGCAGAGGACACCCTTTAAAAAATACAGTGGTTCTGATTCCTGGTCCGTCGTGAACCGCATATCTCTTTATATCGAAGACAATTCCTTCCATATAGAAAATGCAATTATAAAATGCTGAAATTATTTAATAACAATAAGGGAGTACCTGTAACAGGAAATTACAAAGAGTGGTGCCGGTCAATCTATCCAGCATTCGTAAAGACCTTTGCCGGTCTTGTTAAGTGTATTGAAATGTTGTTTAGTCGGGTACATTTCCTTGGATTGTATTCAATGGCAATTTAAATCTTTTTTTTATCACAATAAAATTATGAAAGCAAAATTTATAGCCTGATGTGATTTCTGAAAAAAAATACCTTTTTTTGTAAGAAAATAAAAAAATGAGAAAGCTATTGGGATACATATTGTCTCCGGTATATTTTGTTTATTTTTATTTAATGCTTTTGATTTTTCATCCGGTAATGGACTTTGGTATAAGGTTTATTTCCGACAATTTCAGAAAGCGAACAGTTGAAATCCTCAATTTGTTACTTATTAAAGGGTTGGTAATTATTGGTGTACGGCCGAAGTTTTACGGAAAGGAGAAGCTGCCCGCAGGCAGACCTTTAATTGTTGTTGCTAATCATTCAAGTTTACTCGATATTCCACCTGTTGTTTTAGTGTTTAAAGATTATTATCCCCGATTTATATCAAAAAAAGAACTGGGCAGAGGGATTCCAAGTATTTCACATAATCTAAGATATGGAGGTTCTGCCCTTATCGACAGGGACAGCGGGGCGCAGGCTGTTAAACAGATTCTGCTTTTAGGAAAGGACATAGAGAAAAAAAAACATGCAGTTTGTATCTATCCTGAAGGAACCAGAAGTAAAGACGGAAAAATGAAAAAATTCCAGTCAAGCGGAATACTTACTCTGTTAAAAGCTGCTCCTTCGGCAGTGATTATTCCTTTTGCAATTTCTGGCCATTATGAACTGCATAAATATGGTAATTATCCGTTGAATGTAGGAACCAAAGTTAGTTATACGGTTCTTGATCCTATAGAACCTTCCGATTTTAAGGATAAAAAAGATATTGTTCCTTATGTGGAAAAGAAGATCAGAGAAGCTATAGGACAGGAAATATATCAGGAATAGCAACAGGCCTAATGGTGAATGATATTTTTTAGGTTTTGATTTATGATAAAATAGACACTATCCTAAAAACTGTGTAAACGAGAATCGGGTTCATTCTATATTAGGGTGGATCCGATTTTCAAATATAGTCATAAATTGATT
>JAADEM010000073.1 GCA_013153405.1 Chlorobiota bacterium | reverse complement strand
TCTCTTTTTTTCTGCTGTCTGATTTTATCATTTAATAATTTCCATTCCTCATCAGTCCTGGCAATCTTGTTTAGCTCTTTATGTGTAGCATCATATAGTGCTTTTATTTTATTGTAGAACTGTAAGTTCTCATTACTTAAATTTATCCATATTTCAAGTTCTCTTCTTTCCTGTAACGTCATTTCGCCATTCAGAAAACGAATGATAGCTCTTTTTTTATTTTGTTGATTTAACATTCTGAGATAGCTTTTAATCCTAATACACTTTAATGTTTATATACCCTACCTTTTTTGTTAAGATTTTTTTTGATTTGTTTACATTTCTGGATTGTAAGATTATGAAAAGCATTAAGGTTATAAGATTACAGGCAGGAGCGAAAAAATATTTATTTATTCAGGTTGATAGTTTTACGTGAAAAGATGCCTGAATGAATTCCGGAGAAGTTTTGTTTATATGAATCAAAGAAGGTATTCAGCTAGTTCTTTACGAAATACCTTAAGTGCTTTGGTCATCTGTTTTTCAACCATTTTGACAGAAACTCCAAGCTGATCGGCGATTTCTTTGTTTTTTAGCTGTTCCTGGCGGCTTAGCTTAAAGATGATACGACATTTCTCGGGCAGATTTTCTATTATGTCTTCTACTTTTTCCAATAACTCCTCTTCTAGCAGAGTTGTGAGAGGATCATTCTTTTCGTTAAATGTATTGTAATCTGGGCTGTTAGGATCGTGAAAAAGCTTTTCTGGGGTATTGTGGATAACTTTCAAATGTCTTATATTATTCAAAGCACCGTTCTTTACTGCTTTGAACAGATATGATTTAATACTGTAATCGGACAGTAATACTTCCGGTCTTTTCCATAGGTTATAAAACACATCCTGTACAACATCTCTTGAAAGTTCCAAATCGTTTAAAAACTTGTTTGCATACAAAACAAGTCGTCCGTGATATTTATAAAATATTTCACGAAAATCGTTGTTTTCCGGTGTAATGCCGATTATGTTTTTATCCGAATTATTCATTATATTATAAATTCAACAAGGAAAGGTTTTATGTTTTCTTACTTGCTGTTTTTTGTTGTAATTATGTTGTATTGGTTTACTTTAAAACCAACAATTTCTATATGGGGTAATTGTTTTTAAATTGTGTTTGTTCTTCTCCAATCACACTGTTGTTTTGTTGTATGGTCATTACGAATAATCTTCTTTCTGTTATTTTCAGAATATTTCCGTAAAATTGGATAGTAGTATTTTTATCGTTTAAATGTGATATGGAATATTTTAATTTGTCATTATCGATATAATAATATCCGTTTGTCACTTCAATGATTCTCTTTTTTTCTTTGAATTTAAGATTAATGTGTAGTGGAGCATATGGTTCTTTTGGTGATGAGTTTATCTTTATTGAATTGAATCCAAATGCTTTAATTAGGAGATCATCTTTTTGGTTGCATTTGGTTATGAATAAATCTCTAGAATCTGTTTTTACGTTTTTATCCGACTCTTTTACTTTGACTTCTACGTTTTTTAACGGGATGGTTTCAAAAGCATATACCTTTCCTGTTAATTCTACCTGCTGACTGTATAGTTGAGGTGAAATACATAAAAGTATTAAAATTATCCGGTAACTATTTTTCATAGGATTATTGTTTGTCGTTCCGGTATTGAGAAAATATTTACTACATAGGTACAAATTTTGAAGCCAATAGTCAATGAGTTATATATTAAAAATATATGGATATTAACATTAGTGCGAATCTATTAACATTTGTATACCTGTATAGGTGTTGATATTCTATCTCTGAATGATAGCTATACAATGTTTTACAACTTGTTTTTGTTTTATGAACAAATTGTTCATTTGTTTTTTGAATACTTCTGCACCATTTTCAAAGCAATAATTATTTTTGCAGCGTATGAGAAAAAAGTTCATTATATATCTTGCATTATTGTTGTTATTTTCCGGTACATCCGTGATGTCTCAATCGACAGAAGGATTACCAAAGGATAAGCCGAAGCAGGGTGAGGGAATTTATAGTTTTCTGAGGCGACATAATCTTTCATATTCCAAATACGGAAAGAAATTTCTGGAGTTAAATAAAGGAAGATTCGGAAAGAATAATTCACTGATGATGCATCAGGAATATATTCTTCCGGCTAATGAAGATGTGGTGACAGAACCGTTATTTGGTAAGAAATATGAAAAAACAAAGGTTGTATCAAATGAACTAGATGGAGCTGTGTTTTACCTGATAAACGGTCATGGTGGGCCAGACCCGGGAGCTATGGGCAAGTACGGAGTTCATCCTATGTACGAAGATGAATATGCTTATGACATAGTACTTCGCTTGGCGAAAAATCTTATTTCAAAAGGTGCGAAAGTTCATATGATTATTCAGGATGCTGATGATGGAATCAGGGATGATATGTTTCTGGCATATGATAATGACGAAACCTGTCTTGGTGAAAAGATACCGTTAGACCAGATGGACCGGTTAAACCAAAGAGTTAATGCTGTGAATAAGCTATACAGGAAGGATAAGTCATCCTATAAACGATGTATTATAATTCATCTGGATAGCAGAAGTAAACGAAAACAGATTGATGTTTTCTTTTATCACGCCAAAGGAAGCAGGAAAGGAAAAGATATGGCAATTACACTTAGGCAAACATTTGACAGCAAATATAAAAAGCATCAACCCCGGCGTGGATTTGAAGGAACAGTAAGTTCACGAAACCTGTATGTTTTAAGGAAAACAAATCCCGTTGCTGTATTTATTGAATTGGGAAATATACAGAATTACAGGGATCAGCTTCGCTTTGTAGATGAAAATAACAGGCAGGCGCTGGCAAATTGGCTTACAGAGGGAATTATTAAAGACCATAATAAGTATAAAAGAAAATAATTAAGTATTTTTGAAAATGAAACATAGTAAAAACAAACAAAGGAGAATGTAACGTTTGTTATTGTAAACTGTAAATGAAAAATAAGATGAAACCAACACTTTTAGTTTTAGCAGCTGGAATGGGAAGCCGTTACGGTGGATTAAAGCAAATGGACGAACTTGGTCCTAACGGCGAATCGATAATAGATTACTCAATTTATGATGCTATAGATGCGGGATTTGGCAAGGTGGTGTTTGTTATACGCAGATCTTTTGCCGATGCTTTTAAAGAAAGATTTGAATCAAAACTGGCAGGGAAAATTGAAACTGTTTATGTATATCAGGAACTTGATGATCTGCCAGAAGGATTTACCGTACCTGAAGGACGAGAAAAACCCTGGGGAACAGGACACGCAATGCTGATGGCTAAAGATGTAATCAAAGAGCCGTTCGGAATTATAAATGCAGATGACTATTATGGTAAAGAGGCATATAAACAAGTGTACGAATTCCTAACCACAAGCACCGACCCCAATGAGTATGCAATGGTAGGATACCCGTTGGAAAAGACCTTGTCGGAACATGGAACTGTTTCCAGAGGTCTTTGCGAAGTTGATGAAAATGATAATCTGATAAAGATCGTAGAAAGAACCAAAATAGGATGGGAGGGAGATAAAATATATTATTACGAAGAGGATGGTAAAACAGAAGTAGCCGGTGATGTACCTTGTTCTATGAATTTCTGGGCGTTCAAGCCTGAATTTTTTCCATTGTTAGAGCAGGAATTTATAGAATTTCTTAAAGAAAAAGGGAATGAGCTGAAGTCTGAATATTATTTTAATGTAGCCGTTGATAACCTTATTAATAAAGGTATTGTTACAACAAAAGTTCTTAGAACTAAATCTCAGTGGTTTGGAGTAACCTATAAAGAGGATAAGCCGAAAGTTCAGGCAAAGTTTAAAGAACTGCATGATAAAGGCATTTATCCGCCAAAGCTCTGGTAGGTTGATATATTAAAAATTAAACGCTTTTCGGTATTGTTCCGGAAGGCGTTTTTTTATTACTGTTTCATGTTTTGTTCAATAGTATTGTCAAAATCTGTAATGATTTTGATTGGCAGAAGTGCTTTTTCTTTCCATTTACGACTTCCGTATACGCCTGCTTTTGTGTAATTGAATGGAATAAAACCTGTTTTTTTGATAACAGAAGAGGATTTGAATCTGAAGTCACGTTTATCCGGATTTACAAATTCAGGATTTGCAATTAACGAGTGTTGATCATGCCCGGTTTTCTTCCATTCATCAAATGTTAATCCATCAAAATTATATTTATTGACTTTTGTATTCCAATAAATATTATTGTCCATTTCTGTGTTAATCTTATTCCATGGGCCTTTTAAAACAACACCTTCATCAAATATAATAATATTATTATTTAAGGTAAACGACATGTGATCTTCTGCTTTTGTACATTGAATCTGATACATTTTGGCATATGCAAATATATTATTGCTAATAATATTATTTTTACCGTAATGTTGATGAAAACTACCTGTTTTTGTATTGTAAACAAGGTTATTTTTCATTTCAATAAACGAAGATCCTTCATCTGTATACAACCCCCAGCCACCATACGAATACGAATGGATATGATGAATGACATTATTGTTTATTTTGGTGCCTTTTGATTTTCCAAGAGTATAAACAGCAGCCAGGTCACTTAACAGGGCCCATCCAATGTGATGAATATTATTGTATGTAATAATATTTCTTTTAGCCAGACCTGGTGTATAGCCCCATGTCCAGCCGACAGAAACCCCAGTGTAATAAAAATCGGCAATGTCGTTATGTGTTATGAGATTGTTTGAACTGTGTCCTATCCAGATACCTACAGAAGAAGGAAGTTCTCTGCCGCCTGAATGAATTATGTTGTTTTCGATATTAATGTGAAAAGTATGAGGTAAACCTTCTAATGGTTTTGTAGTTCCTATGTATATACCACCTCCTCCGATATCATTAATGTAACAATTTTTTATAGAACAATGGCTGCATCCGTTTTTGTACCATAACGCATGTTGTCCTGTTTTTTCTATACTACAATTTATGAAATTTATATTAATAGCACCGTTGAGTTGAATTGCTGCATTAACAGATATGGCTGCCTGATTTGGCTCAAATCCGGCCTTGGGAATTCTGAAATTACAGTGCCTGAATGATAATCCTTCAAAAGTTATATTTCGAACAAACTCTTCTTCTGATGCATTTCCATCAACTGATATCAGTTTATTCAGTACAGGAATAACTACATTAGCCGTATTTATATTTTCATCTTTATACGGATGATAAAATAGTGTGCCATCATTGTTAAGAAACCATTCTCCAGGTTTGTTTAATGCAGCTTTGAAATTCTCAAAAATAATTCTTCCTCCCGGTTTAAGCGGATTCCAGGGTAACATTCCTTTTCCTGTGGTATATATGATGTTTCTTTTTACATCAATGCTGTCTATGTGTCTTATTGTTAAATCCCATTTGTGGTAGGCTCTGAACCGTAATAGTTTTAATTCATTTTTATTTAAAGCTGCTAAAGTTTTTATGTTTTCCGGGGTTAAAGTTATTTCAAGGGTGGATCTTTCGGGAGTACGTCCGGAGCCTTTTACCAGAATAGTTTCTTTTATATCTTTAATGTACCAGAAATCGTCATCGGGCATTGTTGCCAGTTTAGCACGTTTGCCATTAACGTATAGCTGGTCGAAACGAAATTTTCCGTTTTTACATTGCTGTATTTCCATTTCCCATAATCCATCGTTGTTTATTTTAAAACCTTTTATTTTTTTTCCTCCGCTAATTATGGGATGTGCACCTTTGGCAGCCTTTAAAATAAGCGGATTGTCTCTTAACCCTCCGTCAGTATGAGTAAATACTAAAGGGCTGGTTATTTCATAATACCCGTCTTCTATAATTATCGTATTCAGATTTTTTATTTTAGGTTGTTGTCTGACCAGTTCCATTGCTTTTCCCAGAGTGGCTAAAGGATGATTTTTTGAGCCATTATTAGTGTCTTTTCCGGAAGTTGAAACATATATCTGGGATAAGGTAGAGAAACAGGTTGTAAAAAAAAGCAGAATATAAAAAGAAAACTTCAAAGTCATTTTTTAATAATTCAAAATATCAAATGTTTTTAAAAGTTCCGTTAAATCTTTATTCCTATCCGGAACTAATAATTCTTTAACGTGTATCCCGGTTTTATATTGTAGTTTCTGTTTTTTAATTGTTAAAAATTATGTTTTATACAAAGCCCGGATAATATAGGGGTTTCTGATTTTTCTTTAGTGATAATTTGCTTTAATTAAAGAGGGCTGGTATAGCCTGCTTTATGTTTGTTGAAGCAATGTTGATAATTGCCTTAAGTATACGAAGTTACCTGGCTTAAGAGGTGGGAGAGATAAAGTATAGACTGATAGAGCAGATGATTGCAGGAGATAACAGGAAGGCTGCTAAGTCAAAATTTGGTTATTTTTTATCTGTTGTTCGGGATGAGAGAATTTTATTTTTTCAGAAATAAGATTAGAGAATAGAATCATATTTAATGTCAGAAATCCGAGATTCAACAGAGTTTATATGCTTTTATTTTTTGGATACAATTGCAACCCAGCCTCCTCCAGGTGCAAGATTGGCTTCCAGGATATCTCCACTTTTTATATTCCGGTTTTCAATCTTCGTATCCGAACCGTGTTTGTCTGCATTTACACCATCCTTCCAAATCTTGATTTCATATTCACCTTCGGGTAAAAAATCAAATTTTAGTTTTAACGTTCTTGATGCCCAGTCAGTCATGGCACCAATAAACCATTTATCACCCGATTTTCGTGCTATGGCAATATAGTCTGAAACTTTTGCCTGAAGCACTTTTGTGTCATCCCATATTGTTGGTACTTTGGAAAGAAACTCCATTGAACCGGGATTGTTATAGTATTTTGACGGACTATCTGCAAGCATTTGCAGAGGACTTTCATAAACAACATACATTGCAAGCTGATGACAGCGGGTTCCCTGACTCATTGGCTCGTAAAATACTATTCTGAAGTTTCTTTTGTTGGCATTAGTCATAGCACCGGGAGTGAAATCCATAGGTCCGGCAACCATTCTTATAAACGGAATAGTAACATTATGTTCCGGTGTTTCATCATCAGCCCACTTGTTGTGCTCCAGTCCTTTTACACCTTCTCTGGTTATAACATTGGGATAAGTGCGTCTAAGTCCAGTGGGTTTATAAGCTCCGTGAAAATTAACCAGCAAATGTCTTTGTGCAGCTTTTTTAGCTACTCTGTGATAATAATTAACCATCCATTGGTCGTCACGTGCCATAAAATCAACTTTTATACCTTTTACACCCCATTGGGAATAAAGGTCAAGTGCTTCATCAAGCTTTTGATCAAGTGATTTCCAGCTTACCCATAGTACAATACCCACGCCTTTTTCTTTTCCGTAAGCAACAAGTTCCGGAACATCTATTGATTCAACCTGTTTTGTTACATCACCAAGCGTATACCAGCCTTCGTCGAGAATAATGTAACCGAGGCCGTACTTTGAAGCAAAATCGATAAAGTATTTATAAGTATCGTTGTTTACTCCCGACTTAAAATTCACGCCGTAAATATTTAAAGCATTCCACCAGTCCCAGGCTACTTTACCGCCTTTTATCCAGCTGATATCTTTAAGTTTACTTGGAGAGGCAAGCTTGTAAACAAGCTCTGATTCAATAAGTTGTTTGTCATCGGTGGTCACAATGATTAATCTCCAGGGGAATTCTCGCGGACCTGAAACTTTTGCCATAAAACCGGCATGTTTGGTTACAGGTTCGTTACGGTCATCTTTTAATTTTGTTTCAAGCGGATATCCTGCAAATTTGCCTTCAAGTCCGAATTTATTTTCAGAAGAACCTTTTAGGAACATTCCCGGATAACTTATGAGGTCAGCTTCCGAGATATAAACTTTTACGTTGTTGTCAAGATTAACAAGAGTTCCTGTTGAGCAAAAACGATTGGGTGTAATATCAGAAAGTTTAATGTATTTGTATGATCTTTCCTGATGGGTGAAAAGTTTTTCTTCCTCAGGAAACCATATATAGTTGTCTTTGGTGAAGTTGAATGTTGCCTTTTCCTCTATAATTTTGTAGTCTCCTTCTTTTTTCGATACCCAACGATATGCAATACCGTCGTCATAAGCTCTTAGAATAAGTGAGTACTTTCCCCGAAAATAAATTTTCAGTTCATTAAATTCGTCTTTAATGTTTTTATATTTTCTGGGAAGTACAGGATGAAGAACATCAGAAACACTTCTTTTTTCCGTTTTTATTACAGAAACTTCTTTTCCGAAAATTAATCCGTTATCAATAGTAAGAGAAATTGCAGAAGGGGCTATTACTAATTTATTGTTCAGTAAAACCGAATATGATACATCTGTTCCAATATTAACTTTTAGTATAAGGTGATCATCGGGTGATTTTACTTCATACTCTTTTGCAAAAACGTTTAACCGGAACAATATGAGTATTATTCCCCAAAGCAATATTCTCATGTTTTTTAGCATTTAGAGTTTCTCGATAGATTCAGACAACTCTATGTATTTTTGATATAAATCGTGCCTTAGTTTTTTAAAGTATTCTTTTACAAGTTTAGGATTATCTTTGGCATCGTAGTGGTTTGTTCTTGAAATAAATTCGTTTTCCATTTTTACGGCATCAACCATTATTTGGGCAAGTTTTTCTTTGTCTACATCTTCTTTTATAAATTGTTTAACATAGCATTCGGCAAATATTTCCGTTGTTAAGAAATGGATATCTTTTTTTAGTTCTCTGATACTTGACATAATATGAGTTTTTAATTTATTTAATTGGTTGGTACTTTTGTTTTTTATAAAGCAGGCATTAATTGTTTATTACCTCATGGCAGTTTCGTAAAATTCTTTTTTCATCATATCGCTTGTACTTTTGGTTTTTATACGAAACCCAATTGAGATATACCACATTGAACTTTTCCTTAAAGAGGTGAAATCATAAACAGGGCCAACATAATCATGATTCAGGAAGTCGTTTGTGTAATATTTGAATTTGATAAAGTTACCTCCTGCGAACTGAATGCCAGCAAAAAATGAAGGAGCCCATCTTTCTGTTTTGTTACTAAACCACTCTTTCGATTTATACTTTGTGTCATTTATCCAGTATTTCTCTTTGTAATGAAAAAGAAGTTCAATTTCAGTACCGCCAAACAAATACATATTGCTGTCGAAGTTTCCGAATTTAAACGCCAAAGGCATACCAAGTGTATATGAACGTCTTTTAACTTTATCGTATGATAAATGGTTCATGTCGCTATATTGGTAGTCGTCAATAATTAAACCTATGTTACGAAATGCAAATCCGGTATATAGGCCAAAATTGTTAGAAAAATCATAATGCCAGTCTTGTGCAAAATTCAGGAATGCCGAAAATCTCATATTAGTATTGATATTTACTATTCTTCCATCCTGTTCTGCTTCCACGTCA
>JAADEM010000171.1 GCA_013153405.1 Chlorobiota bacterium | reverse complement strand
AGCCGATTTGAAAAAATAAAATCTGAAGATTTTATTGCCGCAGTTTATTTTACCCCTGATTTACTTAATAACAGTGATCAGAGGTTGAAAGTTAAACTGGTGAAGTATCCTGAAGGGTTATATTTTGTGAATTACACACCGCTTTTTGTTGAGTATTTACTCGAAAAAAGATAAATAAAAACCGATTGTGGGGCAGGAGCCGAACCTGAGTTAATATTTATAAGTTGATTCTAATAGTTTATGGAAGGCAATTTACATTGCATAATCATTCATATTTAATATCTTTGTTGTAAACGAATAATTAATAAATAAGTCTATGGTTAATTTAGAAACAAATTATCTAGGATTAAAACTGAAGAATCCCATTGTTGTCAGTAGTTCGGGACTAACTGATAATGTTGAAAAAATAGGCAAACTGGTGGAGGCCGGTGCCGGTGCTGTTGTGCTAAAATCTCTGTTTGAAGAACAAATAAATTATGAAATAAAAAATTCTATTCAGAAAGGTGAAGGCTTTGATTATCCCGAAGCTGTTGACTACATTAAAGAATATACCAAAGAAAATAATGTTAATGAGTATCTGAACCTGATAAAAGATGCTAAAGCAGCATATGATATTCCGGTTATTGCAAGTATTAACTGTTTCTCTACAGGTGAATGGGTTGATTTTGCCAGGAAAATAGAAGAAGCAGGTGCCGATGCCCTTGAGTTGAATATATACATGCTTAATATCGATAAAAACGGTAAAGCTGAAGATTATGAAAAGGTATATTACGATATACTGGCTGATGTGAAGAAAGAGGTGAATATACCGGTGGTTATGAAGCTTGGTTTTTATTTCAGTAATCTGGTAAAAGTTGTAAATATGCTATCCGGAATGGGGGCAGCCGGAGTTGTTTTGTTTAATCGTTTTTATGAACCGGATATTGATATTCATAAGTTGCAGATTACGGCAGCCGAGGTGTTCAGCTCTTCTTCCGACTTAAGACGGACTTTACGCTGGATTGCAATAGTATCTGAAATGGTGAAAGATGTTGATATTTCAGCATCAACAGGAATACATTCGGGCGAAGCCGTTGTAAAAGTACTTTTGGCAGGTGCTGCCACAGCACAGGTTTGTTCGGCTGTATATAAAAACGGACCGGAAATTATAACCAAAATGCTGAATGAACTAAGTGAATGGATGGAGGAGAAAGGTTATGAAAATATTGAGAGTTTTAAAGGAATTATGAATTACGGAAAGATAGGTAATCCTGCCCTTTATGAACGTTCACAGTTTATGAAATATTTCTCTTCACTGGAGTAAAAAACAATATCAGAATGAAAATACAACCTCAAAAATTAAACTTTTTTGAGGTTGTATCGTAGAAAACAGAGAATTTGTTAGTAATATTTAAATAATAGGTTTAATAAATTCATATTTTTTAAGTATTTTTCAAAAAATTGAAAGTTAAACCCTTTTACAAGGAAAATTAAATATTTCATTATGAAAAGAGCGTTATACTTACCGGCAACATATTTAGTACTGGCTTTGGTTTTTTCGTTAGCTTCCTGTACCTCCGACAGCTCAAAGAAACAGGAAAAGAATGTTGAGGATGCCGCAGGCAAAAAGATTGATGAAAAAGTACTGGAAGATTTTAATAAATCAAAGCTTATCTTTTATTCATTGCCTTCTCCTTTGGAAACAGCAATGCTGATAAAAAGAGCCGGTGCTACCTATGATGAGGATTTGTTGAATCCATTGGAAAATATTGAAAAGTATAACACCAATCTGAAAAAAGCATTGAATCTTGGAGTTTATTCAGCCGACTTAAGTTATACCAGTTTGTTTGACCAGACACAGAGCTCGGTAAAATATATGGCAAATGCAAAAAAACTTGCAGATGGCCTTGGTATACTTAATGCCATTGACGAAAATACCATAAAGAAACTTGAAAATAATATGAATAACAGGGATGTTGTCCTTGATATTATTTCAGAAACTTTTATGAATTCAAATGCTTATCTTACTGAAGAAAACAGACCCGTTATGGCTGTTTCGGTTCTGATTGGTGGTTGGACCGAAGGGCTGTATATTGCAACAAAACTTACAAACGGATCGCTTACTAATAATAAAAAACTGATAGAAAGAATCGTTTATCAGAAACTTTCTCTTTATACAATTCTGAACCTGCTGGAATCGTTCAAAGGGAATGAAGATGCCGATTATCTCAGAAGTAAGATGGAGGAGCTTAAGGTTATTTTTGATCAGGTTAAGATAAAAAACACATCTAAAGTTGAAGCTACCACTGATGAAAAAAATAAAATAACAACAATTAAGGCTGATTCTGAAGTTGATATCTCACCTGAAGTTTTTGAGAAGTTGCTGAAGAAGGTTGCTGAAATAAGGGCAGAATTTATAGCATAATTTGCACATTTAATCCGTAAGGATATGCTTGAAAAATTAAAATTTACCGGATTGTTAGTGTTGTTTGCATTTTTTGCAATAAGTGCTAACGCCCAGTGTTTTAGTTTTGCGAAGGGAGTGTGCAAGTCAAAATTGTCAGGGTATGTGCACGATGGAAACTACAATGCAACTATTCTGAGTGAAGGAGAAACTGCCGAGATTTACAAAACATTTTTTAAAGGCCAGTCATACAGAGTTGCAGTTTGCAAAGTGGATAGTTTACCTGATGTTTATTTTAAGATAATCGACGGCGAAAACAATATTTTATTTGACAGTAAAACCCAGGAAACCAATATCTGGGATTTTGATATGAAAACAACTCAGCAACTTATTGTACAGGTAAAAGTTTCCGAAAAGGTTCCTGATTCAAAAGTAAAGACCTCGGGGTGTGTTTCTGTTATTTTTGGTATAAAAAAAGATTAACTGTTTATAGGTAATGTTTTAGAAATCTGCCGGTATATGATTTCTTACATTTAATTAGTTCTTCAGGAGTACCTTCAAATACCAGATTTCCTCCGTTTTCACCCCCTTCCGGTCCGAGGTCAATAATGTGATCTGCCGATTTTATTATCTCCATGTTATGCTCAATAATAATAATTGAGTGTCCGTTATTAATAAGAGCCACAAACGCATCCATCAATTTACGAATGTCATGAAAATGTAGTCCGGTAGTTGGTTCATCAAAAATAAACAGGGTTGGGGAATCTTTTTCATTGGCTAAAAATGAAGCCAGTTTTACTCTTTGACTTTCGCCACCACTTAATGTACTTGAAGACTGGCCGAGTTTAATATAACCAAGTCCTACATCAGAAAGTGGTTTAAGTTTTTTTATTATTCTTTTTTCCAGAGTATTTTCTTCTGATGAAAAGAAGTCAATAGCTTCATTAACTGTCATTTCAAGAATGTCGTAGATGTTCCTGCCTTTGTATTTCACCTCCAGGATATCATCTTTAAATCTTTTTCCGTGACAAGCCTCACATGTTAGAACAATGTCAGCCATAAATTGCATTTCAACTTTTATTGTTCCTTCCCCCTGGCACTCTTCGCATCGTCCTCCTTCGACATTAAAACTGAAATGAGCCGGCTTGAGTCCTAATTGTTTCGATGCCTGCTGGTCGGCCATCAGTTTACGGATCTCATCATATGCCTTCAGGTAAGTAGCAGGATTGGATCTGGAACTTTTGCCAATTGGGTTCTGGTTTACAAACTCAACCGAAGTAATGGTATGCATATCGCCTGAAATAAGATCAAATTCACCGGTTTTATCAGCATAGCCGCCAAGAACCTTTTTTATGGCAGGGTAGAGAACCTTGTTTACTAACGATGATTTGCCCGAACCACTTACTCCAGTAACCACTGTCATCACATTCAGAGGAAATCTAATATCAATATTTTTCAGGTTATTTTCTCTTGCTCCTTTAATCTCTATAAAGGTTGATGTTTTCCTTCTGCTTTCAGGAACCGGTATCTTTTCTATGTTGTTAAGGTACTTTGTTGTTAAGCTTTTTTCATAGGCCGACAATTCAGAAAAATCACCTTTAAAAACAATATCACCTCCTAGGCGGCCGGCTCCCGGGCCAATATCAATTATTTCATCAGCAGCCCGGATAATTTCTTCATCATGTTCTACTACAATTACAGTATTGCCGATATTCCTGAGGTGTTTCAGGACTTTTATAAGCAGATTTGTATCTCTCGAATGAAGTCCGATACTGGGTTCGTCGAGTATATACAAAGAACCGACCAGGCTACTTCCTAATGATGTTGAAAGATTAATTCTCTGACTTTCTCCACCTGAAAGAGTCGAGGATAACCGGTTCAGGGTAAGGTAGCCAAGACCTACATCACACAGGAATGTTATTCGGGTATTTATTTCGTTGAGTAATCTTCCTGCAATATTTGTTTCATGTTCATTTAAATTTAAAGAGCCGAAAAATTCTTTCAGTTCAGAAACAGGCATTTGTACCAGTTCATTGATACTTTTGCCACCAACTTTTACCCATCCGGCTTCTTTACGAAGACGGCTGCCTTTACATTCGGGGCATGTTGTTTTTCCCCGGTAACGTGAAAGCATTACACGGTATTGAATTTTGTATTGTTTTTCCTCAACATGTCTGAAAAACTCGTTGAGTCCTTTGAAATATTCATTGCCGGTCCATATCAGTTGTTTCTGTTCCCTGGTAAGTTCGTAGTATGGTTTATGAACAGGAAAATCAAATTTGTGAGCATTATTAACAAGACGTTCACGCCATTTACCCATTTTTTCACCTTTCCAGCACGCTACAGCACCTTCGAATACAGATAACCGCTTATCCGGTATAACCAGGCCTTCATCTATTCCAATTATTTTTCCGAAACCTTCACAGCGAGGGCAGGCGCCAACAGGGTTATTGAAAGAAAACAGATGCTCGGTAGGTGGTTCAAAGGTAATGCCGTCCAGTTCGAACCTGTCGGAAAACATGTGGTCGGAATGCGATGTTTCATTGTATACTCTTAAGATACACTTTCCTTTACCTTCATAAAAAGCAGTCTGAACAGAGTCAGCAAGACGGCTTAAAGTATCATCATCGTATTGTGTTGTTAAACGATCGATTACAAGATTTATATTTTCACATTTTGCAGTAACTTCCTTATCGGTCAGGATATCTTCAATGCGATAAAAGACATTGTTTATCTCCGCCCTGCTGAATCCCTGTTTAAGGTATATTTCCAGGTGTTCGGCACATTCCCTGTCATCAGCTGGAATAACCGGGGCAAGCAAGGCTACTTTTTGTTTTTCTTTAATACTTCTGAAGAAATTAATTACGTCGGAAATTTTATGACGCCTGACTTCTTTCCCAGAAACAGGTGAATATGTTTTGCCAATTCTAGCAAACAGTAATTTCAGATAGTCATATATTTCGGTGGATGTTCCTACTGTTGAGCGGGGATTACGACTATTTACTTTTTGTTCGATAGCGATTGCCGGGGGGATTCCTTTGATATAATCAACTTCCGGTTTGTTAAGCCTGCCCAGAAACTGGCGGGCATATGAGCTCAGACTTTCGACATAACGTCGTTGTCCTTCGGCATATAGAGTGTCGAATGCAAGAGATGACTTACCTGAACCTGAAACTCCGGTTATAACAATGAATTTATTTACAGGTATTTTTAAGTCTATATCTTTTAAATTGTGAACTTTGGCACCTTTTATCTCAATATATCTCTGCATACGTCAAATTTGATTTTCTACGAAACGGCAAAGATACCTAACTTAATTATTTGTTGAAACCTGCCGGATGAAATTTTACTTTATTTGTGGTTTTTCGGAGAACTTCAGTATCAGGAATACGGGCAATGTTACAACACAGAACTGATTCGACACTTAAATGGAATTAAGATTGTTACGTTAGAACAGGAGAATAGGGAACGAAACATTTATAATATTTGCTCGTATAAGCCCATGTGTGAATAATTGTTAATATTATATTTGCATATATTAATTAATTTTACTTTTTTCACACCTGAATAAATTTAAGCTAGTAAAATACTCACATTTAAACCTGTTTGCCTATAGAACATACCTTTACTCGTAACAATAATTAAGATTTATTATGAGAGATTTGAGGAAGCTTACCGATGAGTTACTGGTAAAGGAGTATGTCGCGGGTAATTCAAAGTGCATTGATGTATTAATTGACAGGCACAAGAATAAAATTTTCACATATATTCTGGTATGTGTTAAACAAAGAGAACTCGCTGAAGATATTTTTCAGGACACTATTGTTAAAGTTATCCATTCTTTGAAAGCAGGACGCTATTCAGAGAACGGAAAGTTTTCATCATGGGTGATGAGAATAGGTCATAATCTGATAATAGACCATTACAGGAAAGAAAAACACCTTTCAACCATATCGAATGATAATTTTGATTTTGATCTTTTCAATCATCCGAAATATTCAGCAAAGCCAATAGAAGATAAGATTGTTTATGATCAGATTCTTAAAGATGTGGCAGGATTAGTGGCGTTATTGCCCGAATCACAAAAAAGAGTTGTAGAACTGCGGCATTACAAAGGGCTTAGTTTTAAAGAAATATCCGAAGAGTTGGGAGTAAGTATAAATACTGCATTAGGAAGAATGAGATATGCTATTATTAATCTCAGAAAATACGCCAGGGAAAAAAATATTTCATTGTCTATAAGTTAAATACAATAAATTTCATTTGTAGGCGTTTTTTTTAATGTAATTAACAACAAAGCCTATGAATGAATTATTTACTCTGTTAGCTTCGGATGACATTGCCGAATTGGAATCTGCTTTCTGGTTGTCAGTTTTTGAGGAACTGCCTGATGGTATGTTTCAGATTATTTCGGAACAGCCTTCGGATACTATTATAAGTATTCTGAAACAATATGGCAAGGTTTATTCGGTAATTGGGAATGATGGGATTGTTCTCAACTAATTTTTTAAAAAAACTTATAAAGAAGCCCTGATGACGATATGTTTATCAGGGCTTTTTATTTAAGAGTTTAATCATAAAAGTTTTTTACAAAACTGTGAAATGTGCCTTTTTTCAGGATAATGCGTTTCCAGAAGGCATGTATAAAACCCATACCATATCCGGTTAGTTGTATAAAACTTGAGATTATGCTTAAAAATGCGACTTTAAAGCTTTTCATCTTCATTAACGAGTCAGTAAAAATAATGACAGGAAAAGCCCAAAACAGATAGAGAAATATTTTGTGAATAAATAGACCGGCAATCAGCAATAAAGGATATCCAATTGTGAACAGTGCCGGTAGAAAATGTACCGGTTTCAGAGTGTTTTCATGAAGCAGTGAAAGGTTAATTCTTGCAACACCCGAATTGTATACCTGTTTGAAAAATGATTTGAAGCTGGTACGTCTTTTATGATAAACGGAAGCATCGGTTATCAGACCAACAGAATATCCTTTCTCTATTGCCCTCATACTTAAATCAAGGTCTTCGCCAAAACGCATGTCGGAGAATCCGTTTAACTTCTCAAAAACATCTTTTCTGATACCCATATTAAAACTTCTGGGATAAAACCTATCCATCTTTTCCTGGCTACCTCTTATACCACCAGTTGTAATAAAAGAGGTCATAGAGTATGATATGGCTTTTTGAACAGGAGTGAAGAACGGATGTTCTTTATCAGGTCCTCCAAACATGTCCAGTCCCTCTTCGGGAAGATGGGCATTTACAATCTTAAAATAATCGGCAGGAATAATACAATCGGAATCAAAAAATATTAGATATTCTCCTTTTGCATCAGAAGCACCTCTGTTTCTGGCAGAGCCCGGACCTCCGTTTTCCTGATAGATATATTTCAGCTCCAGCTCTTTAAAATAACATTCTATATCATCTTTGCACGGATTTTCAGATCCGTCTTCAACAATTAATACTTCAAACTCATGTTTGAGCGATTGAAGCGTTAATGAATCAAGCAGCTCCACAATTTCTTCAGGGCGATTGTATACCGGAATTATTACTGAAAATCTTGGCATATATTTCAATATTTGAGCACAAATATATAAAGATTATTTTGCCTTTGGTGTTTCTTTGATGAGCGAAAAAACAGAAAAAAGCAAAGTTGCCTGGCTTTATTAAAAAGTCAGGCAATCATATTGATAATGTTATGTTAGTCGCTGGTTAGTATCAGCATAGGATCACCTATTATATTTTTATAAATAGGTCTGTAACGTTTGGTGTCATAGTATTTTTCCACATTTACAATTTTAGTACTTTGACCTTTTGCATCTTTCTTCACATTTTCAATGGATACGGCTGAATAGCGACCGCCGTTAATTGCTACCATTAATCCAGATTTACTTTCAAGTATAAGATCCATTGCAAGGTTTGCAAATGCAGTTGGAACAATAGAGTCCAGAGCATCGGGTTGTCCTGAGCGGACAAGATAGCCGAGTTTTTGATTTATGATATTTATCTCTTCACCATTATTGAATTTGGGCGACAGTTTTTTTATCATTTTCCCTACTTCATCACCTATTCCTCCTAATTTTTTATGACCGAACATATCTGTTTCATCATCTTCATATTTAACAGTTCCACCTTTAAACTGGGCACCTTCTGAAACAAGTACTATTGAGTATTTACTTGGATTTCTCAGGCGATCTTCCACTAAAAGCTCAGTTAATAATTCAATATCGAACGGATGTTCCGGAATAATACATCTGTCGGCAGCTCCTCCTAATGTTGGCAGAAGTGCCGAGAAGCCGGCATTACGACCGAATACTTCAATAACCATTATTCTTTCGTGTGAGCCTGCACATGTCCTGAGGTCGTGTGTCAGTTCAATTGTTCTGGTAATACAGGTACTAAATCCAATACAGTATTCAGTTCCCGGAACGTCGCCGTCCATGGTTTTGGGTATTGCTATTACTTTTATTCCTTCCTTGTGCAATCTGACTCCATAGCTGAGGGTGTCATCGCCTCCTATTGGTATTAAATAATCTATCCCCAGATAATTAAGGTTTTTAACAGCTTCAGGCGTCAGGTCGTTATAATCGTCTTTGTATTTGTCTTTCAGGTGTTCTGGTACATTTTTCAGTGGAACTCTGTCGGCTTTGGTACGGCTTGAATGCAGAAATGTACCTCCGGTACGTCCGATACGATTAACAACCTGTTCGGTAAGTTCCATACTGTATTCCTGGTCTTCGAACGGAAGAGAAGGGTTAATTGAGATTACTCCTTTCCATCCGTTTTTTATTCCTATGACTTTAAATCCCTCTTTAATAGCCCTTAAAGTGACTGCTCTGATGGCCGGATTTAATCCTGGAACATCACCTCCTCCTGTGAGGATACCTATGGTTTTACCGTTATTTGCTTTCATAGCTGTTGTGTTTTTAGTTGTTTGTTATGTTGCCAAATAATCCCTTAATATAATAATTTCAATTTATAAATAAAAAGTGAAATAAAGTTAAAGATTAAAGATTTAATAGGCTGTTTCTTTTCTGTTTTAAGAAAATATCTGCAAATTTGCACTGCTTTTAACAGGGGGAAACTGCATAGAAGTCCATGAAAAGAATT